>JBJHBX010000247.1:0-4943 GCA_050485725.1 Gemmatimonadales bacterium
GTCGACGAGACCGCCCGGCTCCTGGGCGTCGGGGTCGCGGCCCTCGTGAACCTGCTGAACCCCGGGGCCGTGGTCATCGGCGGGGGGGTGACCGCGGCCGGCGATGCGCTCTTTGGGCCGCTCCGGGACGAGGTTCGGCGGAGGGCGTTCCGGACGGCGGTCGAGGCGTGCCGGATCGTGCCGGCCCGGTACCCCGCGGAGGCCGGCGTGACGGGTGCGGCCGGCGTGTTCAGGTTGGAGCAGGGCCTCGGCGGCTGACCCTCGGGGGGGCTTGCGGGGCGCGGGCGCGTCGGGGCCGCGCGGGCCCGGGGTGTTGCCCGTCGGTGAAGCGCCGCGAGCCCGGTGAGGCCGCCGAGCGTCCCGTGCGCCGGAGTGCCTGACGCGCGCCGACGCGCCCGCCGCGGGCCGCCGCGCGGTTCTGCGCGCCACGAGGTCGCAAACTTGACTTTCGCACCCCCCCGAAAGCCACGATAGCGAGGTTGACGCCCCCCAGGGTCGCGAAATTGACTTTCGTGCACCCCAGCGAGGTACGATAGCGAGGTTGACGCCCCCCAGGGTCGCGAAGTTGACTTTCGTTCGCGGGAACGGTGCACGGAAGCAGGAAACGCGACCTTCCCCGATCGCGAAGCTGCCTCGCGCGGCGGGGACGGGGGCCAGAGCACCAGATCCGACCTTCGTCGAAGACCCCGGCTGGGACCATGGCCTGCACGGCGTCGTCCTCGGGGGCCATTCCCCACCCGCCCCCGACCGGGAAGGATTTTCGGGTTCGGCAGCCGGAACCGGGAAATTCTCGCGGCGCAGGCCCCTCCCAGGGCACCGCCATCTCACGGTGCCGGCCTCGTTGCCGGCACGGACATCGTCGCCGGAACACACGGGCCTGCGCCACGTTCTCGGCGGCCGCCCCCGACGCGAAACTCCTCCGGGCATGTGCCTTGCGCCCCTTGCCGAGCGCGGTTGCACCCCGGAATCAAGGAGAACGACCATGCATACGAGGAACCCTCACGCTCGCTTCCGCACCATCTCGGCGGGCGCCGCGATCCTGCTGATCGGCAGCGCCTGCGGAGCTGCCGAAGAACCGATCGACGACTGGCAGTTCGACGAGCGGACGGAAACGCCTTCCCCGGAGGTCATGACTCAGCTGGCCTCGGTCCGCTCCGGCGCGACCGAGACCCTCGACGAGCTCCGGACCGACATCGAGTACCGGAGAAACGGTGCCGACGATGAATCCCTCGAACGGTGGTCCGAAGTGGCGACCCGGCTCGAGGAGGCGCGCGGGGAGGTCCTCCGCGAGGTCGACGGGGCCGATCCCGCCGATCCCGATGACGCCGCCCGGCTCCGCGACCGGGCAGCCGAGTGGGTGGCCGAGGTCGAGGCCGAGGTCGTCCGAGTCGAGGTCGAGTTCGCCGAAACCCCTGCTGCGCTGAGGGAACGTGCCGACGAACGGATCGCCGAGCTCGAGGGGAACCTGTCCGAGCTGCGGATGGTGGTCGCGCTCGGCGCCCCCGAGGCCGACTCGGACGCCGCCGTGACCCCGGTCGGCACTGCTCAGGACTGGACCCGGGACGAACAGCAGCATCTGATCCGGCACCCCTTCGACCTCGATGCGTCCGCCCTCCGTGACCTTGAAGAGGAGCTTGCCGAAGCCCGCGAGATGGCCATGGCTGCCGCCACGGACCGGGAAGACGACTTCGATGAGGTCCGCGAGGAGCTGGGCGACGCGCTTGCCGACCTGACCCGGGAGATCCGACAGCACTGGCTCGCGCTGAAGTGGAGCGACCGCGGCGCCTGATCGAGATGGAGGAGGGTCCACGGTCTCACCGGGGCGGCGCCCTTTCGCGGAGCGCCGCCCTGGTGAACAGGAGCCCTCCATATCTCCCCCCTCAGCCGATCGAGTGGCATCCCCTGCCACTTCACCTCGCACCGACCCATCCTGCGCGGTTCTGATGGCCCGGAGCGGGTTGCATCCTTGTCGAGAAGGAAGGCGCCGTTCCTCCCCATGGGCTATTTTGTCCTTGTCCCGCGACCTCCGGTTGCGCATCATGGAAAAGGGTCCCGTGCGGTGAGCCATGCCGAAGGGACCGCCCGGGCCACGCAGCCCTCCCCTTGGGCCATGCAGCCCTCCCCTTGGGCCATGCAGCCCCCCCCCTTGGGCCATGCAGCCCTCCCCCTGGGCCATGCGCCCCCCCACCCCGCTCCTCCCCACAGAAGAGGCGCCCGAGATGGAAAGAGGGACCCCCGGCGGAGCCCTCCGGCTGCAGGTCGCCGTGGACTCGGCGCCCAGCGGGCTCCTGATGGTGGACGCGCGGGGCCGGATCGTGCTCGTGAACCGCGAGATCGAGCGCCTTTTCGGGTATCCGCGAGACGAGCTGCTGGGCGAATCGGTCGACCTTCTCGTGCCCGAGGCTTTTCGCGAGAACCACGCGCGCTTCCGGGACACCTTCCTCGGCGATGCCCAGACCCGAGCCATGGGGGCGGGGCGGGACCTCTACGGGAAACGGAAGGACGGAACCGAGGTCCCCGTGGAGATCGGCCTCAACCCTCTCGAGACCGAGGAGGGTATGTTCGTGCTCGCCTCCGTCGTCGACATTACCCAGCGGAAGCAGCACGAACGGGAGCGCCGCGAGCTGGAACGACAGCTCCGCCAGGCGCAGAAGCTCGAGGCCGTCGGTACCCTGGCCGGGGGCATCGCCCACGACTTCAACAACATCCTGGGTGCCATCATGGGGTTCTCCGAGCTGCTTCGGGACGCGGTCCAGGGTGAGCAGGCAAGAAGGGACCTCGAGGAGATCACCGGCTTCGTCCTCCGGGGAAAGGAGCTGGTCCAGCGCATACAGGCCTTCGGAGGCCGAAGGGAAGGAGTGGCCAGGGCGCTCGCGCCGGCGGCCCTCTTCTCGGAGCTGGAAGGGCTCGTCCGCGCCAGCTTCCCGCCGAACATCGAGATCCTGACGAGGATCCACCCCGATTCGGGACAGGTCATGGCGGAGCCCGCGGGCATGCGGCAGGCGCTCATGAACCTGGCCGTGAATGCTGCCCAGGCCATGCCCCGCGGGGGGCAGCTCCGAATGGAGGCGGACCCGGTCTACATCACCGACTCGAGAGCCAGGGCCCACCCCCACCTGCGGGAAGGGCGGCACGTCCTCCTGACCATTGCGGACACGGGGGAGGGGATCCCACCGGAGCTGCAGGCCCGCGTCCTGGAGCCCTTCTTCACCACGCGGCCTGCGGGGCGCGGAAGCGGCCTCGGGCTCGCGATCGTCCACCGGGTCGTCCACGAGAACGCCGGTGCGCTCGAGTTCGAGAGCTTCCCGGGGGAGGGGACGACCTTCCGGATCATCCTCCCCTCGGCGGACCTGAGCGGTGTGCTCGAGGGCGCGGCGCACACGCCCGACGAACCTCGCGGGCGAGGCGAGAGGATCCTCTACGTCGAGGATGAGCCCGGACTGGCCGAGGCAGGACGGCGGCGGCTCGAGGCCCTCGGGTACCGCGTCACGGTGGCGCTCGACGCGGAGGCAGCCCTCGAACGGTTCCGCGACTCACCTGACGGCATCGACGCGGTCGTGAGCGACTACCTCATGCCCGGCATGAACGGGTCGATGCTGGCGAGCGCCCTGGCCAGGATCCGTCCCGGAGTTCCGGTGATCCTCCTGACCGGGTTCGTCGAGGAGATGTCGGACGAGGAGTTCCAGAGCATGGGTGTCACCGAGGTCCTGCGAAAGCCCACCACCCGCATGGAACTCGCAGAGGCGCTCGCCCGGGTTCTGGGCCGGTCGGACCGGCACTGACGCCGAGGCCTCGTGCCGGAAGAGACGCAGCGCTCCGGAACCGGGTCGCGCCGCGCGCGGGGCGGGGCAGGGTGCTCCGCGAAAGCGTAGCGAACCCGATTCCCGCAGCCTATCCTTTTCCCGGGGATGCGAAGGTGCGGCTTCACGCTGCGTGGATCGGGCGAGGCGCGCATCCGCGGTTTCGAACACGCCACGCAGAGAGAGGAGAGATGCGACGGATCCTGTTGCTCGCGGGGGTGCTGCTTTTCACGGGATGCGAAGCGGATCAGGCGGATGCGGGTGATGGGATCCGGAGCGAGATCCTGGCGGCCGTGTTCGACGGGCGGGGCGGGGGCTGGGTGGATCTGACGCATCCTCTTTCCGAGAGAACCATCTTCTGGCCCACCGACACGCTGGGGTTCCGGCTCGAGGAATTGAGCTACGGTCACACCGAGGGCGGGTGGTTCTACGCATCGTATCGCTACTCGGCTGCGGAGCATGGCGGGACGCACCTCGACGCGCCGATCCACTTTGCCGAGGGGCGGCATACCACCGACCAGATCCCGCTTGAACGGCTGATCGGCCCGGCGGCGGTGATCGACGTTTCGGACCGCGCGAACCCGGACTACCAGGTCAGCGTCGAGGACCTGACCGGCTGGGAGGGCGAGAACGGGCCGATTGCGGACGGCGCGATCCTGCTGATCCACACCGGGTGGGGTGCGCGGTACGGAGACCGCGCCGCCTACCTGGGCACCGAGCGCACCGGCCCGGAGGCGGTCGCGGAGCTCCGCTTCCCCGGCCTTGGCGCGGAGGCGGCGGAGTGGCTCGTCCGGAACCGGCGGATCGGCGCGGTGGGGATCGACACGCCGAGCATCGACCACGGCCAGTCCGACGACTTCCGGGCGCACGTGATCCTGAACGAAGAGAACGTGCCCGGCTTCGAGAACGTGGCGAACATGGACCGCCTGCCGCCCACGGGGAGCTTCGTCGTGGCGCTCCCCATGAAGATCGAAGGCGGGAGTGGGGGGCCGCTTCGGATCGTGGCGTACGTGCCGTGAAGGGGGACGCCCGACAGGAGGGCATCGGGGACAGGCACAGGGAACTGAACCGCCAACGATGACGGCCCCGACCCCCATGCGGTCCATCCTGCTGCGTCGCGCAGCGGCCTACGCGCTCGACATC
>JBJHBX010000248.1:0-4942 GCA_050485725.1 Gemmatimonadales bacterium
GTGCGGGTCGTGGATCGGCACGCACAGGATCTTTTCGTCGGGTCCCTTCTCGTCGGCCATCCGGAAGAGCCCGACGGGCGCCGCCTCGATCAGGCACCCCGGAAAGGTGGGCTCCCAGACCAGGACCAGGGCGTCGAGGGCGTCGCCGTCGAGCGCCAGCGTGTCCTCGATGTAGCCGTAGTCGGTGGGGTAGTGCACCGGCGAGAAGAGGAGCCGGTCGAAGCGGATCTTTCCCCGCTCCTTGTCGAATTCGTACTTGTTCCGGCTCCCCTTCGGCACCTCGATCAGGACCGGCAGCACGGGGCGATCACCGGGTGCTGCGTTCGGGTCGTCATTCGCGTCAGGCACGGCGAGCGCTCGTTGTCGGGGGGATGCTGCGGGACGGACGCGGCGGCGGGACCGGCGCGGGCACCCCTCGGGTGGGTCCTTTCGAATATGTGCCGCCGCCCGCACCCCGGCACCCCCGGGCCGGCCCCTGGAGCGCGCGAGGCGGCGCCGGGGGCCCGTTTCATCTCCTCACCGGCCCCACTCGTACCGGCCCTACTCGTACCGGAGCGCCTCGACCGGGTCCACCCGGGTGGCCCTGCGTGCCGGAACCCACGAGGCGAGCAGACCGGTCAGCCCCAGCACGACGACGATGGCCCCGAAGGTGACGGGGTCCCTGGGGCTCACCCCGAAGAGGAATCCCGCGAGGAGCCCCGAGACGGCGAGCGCCCCGACGAGCCCCACTGCGAGGCCGATGGCGAGCTGCCCGGCGCCCTGCTTCATGACCAGGAGGACGACATCACCCGGTTCGGCCCCGAGTGCCATGCGAACGCCCATTTCGCGGGTCCGCCGGCTGACCGAGAAGGACATGACCCCGTAGAGCCCGATGGCGGCCAGGAGGAGCGCCACGAGCCCCATGATCGTGAAGAGGGTGCCGAACACCCCGTAGAACCAGTTCTCTGCGGCAATGAAGTCGTCGAGCGTGCGCACCCAGTAGAGGGGGATGTCGGCGTTCACCGCGGCCACGGCGGCCCGGAACGAGGGCGCGAGCTGACCCGGCGCGCCGGTCCCCCGCGCCGCCATGCTCATGAAGCGGACGCCCGCGTCCTGGGCCAGCGGCACGTAGAAGCCCGCGGGCTCGGCGTTCTCGACCCCGGCCATGTGGAGGTCCGGCGCCACGCCGATGATCGTGCGCCAGGGCTGCCCGCCCTCCTCGCCCCCCGCACGGATCCGCGAGCCGATGGCGTTTCCGTCGGGAAAGTGGCGCTCGGCGAAGCTCCGGTTCACGATGGCCACCGGGAGGGCGTCGGCACGGTCCTCGGTGCCGAACGCGCGCCCCTCGACGACCGCGGTGCCGAAGGTCTCGAAGAAGCCGGGGGTGATCACCGCACTGCGGCCCAGCGGTCGGTCGGAGGGTCGATCGTAGCTTCGTCCCTCGACCTCGATACGGACCTGCGAGGCCCAGAGACCGGGAAGCGCCGAGGTGAGGGCCGCCGCGCGGACCCCGGGCTCGGCGGACAGCCGGGCCTCCACCGACTCGAAGAAGCGGACGCGTTCAGCGGGGTCCTCATAGCGCCGATCGGCCTCGGGAAGGCCCAGGCGGGCGGTGAGCACCTCTTCGGTGGCGAAGCCGTAGCTGTTGTTCCCCAGGTTCACGACGCTGCGGATCATGAGCCCCGCGCCGGCGAGCAGGACCACCGACAGGGCGATCTCGCCGATCACGATGGCCCGGGTCAGGCGACCGGCCCGGAAGCTCGAGGCCCCGCGGGAATCGTCCTTCAGGACCTCGTTCACGTTCGCGTTCGAGGCCCGGATCGCCGGCATCACGCCCGAGAGCAGCGTGGCCACCAGGGTGACCCCCATCACGAAGATCAGCACCTGGCCGTCGATCCCGAAGTCGAACCAGAAGGGCGGCTCCGTCGAGGCAATGGCCCGTTCGAAGGCGCCGATCCCGAGATGCGCCAGGCCGAGCCCCAGCGCCGCCCCGGTCGCGCCGAGCACGAGCGGCTCGGTCAGGAACTGCGCCAGGATGCGACCGCGGCTGGCGCCGAGCGCGGTGCGGACCCCCACCTCCTTCGCACGAAGCGCCGCCTGGCTCAGGAGCAGGTTGGCCACGTTGGCGCAGGCAATGAGAAGGACCCCGATGACGCCCCCCAGCATGACCCAGAGCAGCCGCCTGGCCTCGGAGCCGATGAACTGCTCCGAGATCGTCACCACCGCTCCCCCGATGTTCTCGTGGGTCTCGGGGTGTGCCTCGCGCAGGCGGGCCGATATCCCCGCGATCTGCACGTTGGCCTGGTCCAGCGACACCCCGGGTCGCAGCCGCGCGACCACGCTCACCTGCGGCACCCCCGGGGCCCCCGGCGCGTACTGCGAGGCGTGGCGTCGCTCCGGGAGCCAGAGCCCCTGCGACACCGGGAAGGCGAACCCCTCATCCATGACCCCGACGATCACGGCCTCCTCGCCGTTGATGCGGAGGGTCCGGCCAAGGACGCCCGGATCCCCGCCGAAGCGGTCCTGCCAGATGCGCCATCCGAGGATCACCACGGCGGGAGCGCCCGGGGCGTCCTCGCCCTCGCGGAAGTTCCGGCCCACGACCGGTTGCACCTTGAGCAGGTCGAAGAGGTTCGCGGAAACCCACCCCCCGTCGTGGCGATCCGCTCCCTCGGGCCCGCTCACGTTGAAGGTGCCGGTGGTGTAGCTCCCCATGGCCTCGAAGGCCTGCTGCTGCTCGCGCCACGCCTCGAGGTCGTGGAGGGGCACGCTCATGTTCTCCCAGCCCTGCACGAGGTCCACCCGGGTCACCGCCACGACCCGGTCCGCATCCTCGAAGGGAAGGCCCGTCAGGAGCGCACCCTTGACCAGGCTGAACATGAAGGCCGTGAGGCCGATGCCGACCGAGAGGGTCAGGATCGAGACGGCGGCGAGCCCGGGGCGGCGGAGCATCAGGCGGGCGCCGTGGCGGAGGTCCTGGAGGAGGGTCATCGGGACACCTTGGGGTCGGAGTCGGGAGGCGGGGCGGGCGTCCGCACCGCGTGGCCGCCTCGTGGCCGCCTCGTGGCCATGGTGCCACCTACGAGCGGGGGGCGCCGCCGGATTCGACCGGGGTCCCGGCCAGGTCGTGAATCCCCGGTGGTGCGGGGACCGTAGGGTGCCGGACGACGGGGTCGGATCGGTTCGCAACGGGACCGCCACCCCCCCACCCGACGGAGGTCGATCCATGGACATTCCACGCGCCCGGCCCACGACCAGCCGGCGACGCCTTTACGTGGGGGGTGCGGCGCTCGTGCTCGTTGCGACGCTGATCGCGGCACTTCGCATGGAGCCTGCCGCACCGAGCGTCGACCGTGGAACGATCTGGACCGACACGGTCCGACGGGGGGACATGGTCCGGCAGGTGCGGGGGCCGGGCACCCTCGTGCCCGAACGGATCCGCATCGTGACCGCTGTGACCGCCGGGCGCGTGGAGGCCATCCACTTCCTGCCCGGAGATTCGGTGGCCCCGGAGTCGGTCCTGGTGGAACTGTCGAACCCCGACGTGCAGCTCGAGGGGCTCGACGCCGACCGCCAGCTTTCCGCCGCCGAGGCCGAGGCGGTGAACCTGCGGGCATCGCTCGAGACCCAGCGACTCGTCCAGGAGGTGGTCGTCGCCACGGTCGAGGCCGAGCACCGCGAGGCGCTTCGCCAGGTCGAGACGAACCGGGAGCTCGCCCGCCGGGACCTGGTCCCGCGCCTCGACGTGGAGCGGGCCGAGCGGCACGCAGAGGAGCTCGGACGCCGGCTCGAGCTCGAACGGAGGCGGCTCGACATCGCCACCGAGACGGTGGCCGGGCAGCTCGCGGTGCAGCGGAACCAGGTCGAGCGGCTGCGCGCCATCTCGAGCTTCCAGCAGGGCCGGGCCGCTTCGATGCAGGTGCGGGCCGGCGTCGTCGGGGTGCTGCAGGATCTCCCCCTCCAGGTGGGCCAGTGGGCGGTCCCGGGGCAGGAACTGGCCCGGGTCGTCGAGCCGGGTCGACTCCGCGCCGTGCTCCGCATCCCCGAAACCCAGGCCCGCGATGTCGTGATCGGCCAGCGCGCGGTGATCGACACCCGGAACGGGCTCGTCGACGGCCGGGTGGTCCGGATCGACCCGGCGGTGCAGGGCGGGACCGTCACCATCGACGTTGCGCTCGAGGGCGAACTCCCCCGGGGGGCACGCCCCGACCTGAGCGTCGACGGGCTGGTCGAGATCGAGCGCCTCCACGACGTCGTGCACACGGGTCGACCGGCCATGGGCCAGAGCGGCGCCCGCGTCACCCTCTTCCGCGTCGAGCCGGGCGGGCGCTACGCGGTACGGGTCCCGGTCCGGCTCGGACAGGGTTCCGTGAACGCCATCGAGATCCTGGAAGGTCTCTCGCCCGGCGACGTGGTGATCCTCTCCGACATGTCGGCGTGGGACGCCTACGACCGCATCCGCCTGAACTGAACCCCGGATCCTGACCCCCATCAACGGAAACGCAGCCATGATCCATGTCACGAACTCCACCGCCGGGACCGCAGTGCCTGACGTGAGCGGCTCCCCGGCGGGCACGGCATCCGTCGCGGCCCACGCGGGCCCGCGCGCCGCCGATGGGCAGGTGCTGGTCGAACTGAGGGGACTCGGTCGGGTCTTCCAGACCGAGGAGGTGGAGACCCACGCCCTGGCCGACATCGACCTGACGGTACGGAAGGGCGAGTACCTCGCCATTTCGGGGCCATCGGGGGGCGGCAAGTCCACGCTCCTCTCGATCCTGGGGCTCCTCGACACGCCCACCTCGGGCGAGTACCTCCTCGCCGGAACCCCCGTGGCCGGGCTCGACCCGGTCCAGCGCGCACGGATCCGCAACCGCGAGATCGGGTTCATCTTCCAGGCCTTCAACCTGATCGGGGACCTGACCGTGGCCGAGAACGTGGCGCTCCCGCTGACGCTCCGGGCCGG
>JBJHBX010000249.1:0-4933 GCA_050485725.1 Gemmatimonadales bacterium
CCTACGAGTTCGTCGAGGAGCGCCCGATCCAGGTGCTCAAGCGGAGCGGCGCGGTGGAGGAGTACGACCGCTCGAAGCTGATCCGGGCGGTCCGCACCGCCTGCGCGAAGCGGCCGGTCTCGATGACGGCCATCGAGGAGATCGCCGACGCCGTCGAGGACACCCTCGGGCGGCAGGCGGGGGTCGAGGTCCCGAGCCACCGCATCGGGGAACTCGTGATGGAGTACCTGAAGCCCCTTGACCGCGTGGCCTATGTCCGCTTCGCGTCCGTCTACCGCAACTTCCAGGACGTCGACGAGTTTCGGGAGTTCGTCCACGAGATGAACGAACGCGGCAGGCTCGAGATCCAGCGGCGGGACCAGTCCGAGCTTCCGCTCTGACCCCGCCAGGAACAGCGCCGTGAGCCCCATGCCCCGCCACGTTCCGCCTCCGCCCTCCGGGCGCCCGGGCGAGATGCCCTTCCTGGATCACCTGGAGGAGCTCCGCTGGCGGATCTTCAAGTCGCTCATCGCGCTGGCGGTCGGGACCGCGGTGGGGATCGTTCTCGTGCAGTACTTCGGGGTCGTGAAGCTCCTGGTCGACCCCGTCGAGCCCTTCCTGGCCGGAGAACGGCTCGTCTACCTGAGTCCCACCACGCCGTTCTTCTTCGTGCTGAAGCTCGGGATGCTGGTGGGGATCCTTCTGGCACTGCCCGTCGTAGTATACCAGGTCTGGGCCTTCCTCTCGCCGGCACTGGAGGCGGAGGAGAAGAAGATCATCGTGCCGAGCCTGTACTTCGGGCTCGTGCTCTTCTGCCTGGGCGTGCTGCTCGCGTACCTGTGGGTGCTCCCGCTGGCGCTCCGGTTCCTGACGGGGTTCCAGCAGGACTACCTCGAGGCGGCCATCGAGGTGGGCCAGTACCTGGGCTTCGTGGTGCGCCTCCTGCTGGCGTTCGGGATCGTCTTCGAACTGCCGGTGGTCGTGATGATCCTGTCGGCCCTCGGGCTCGTCACGCCCCGCTTCATGCGGGAAAAACGTCGACACGCCATCGTGGCCGCCACCGTGCTGGCGAGCCTCCTGACCCCCGGGGACATCGCATCCACGTTCCTGATGATGGGCCCCATGATCCTCCTCTACGAAGTGAGCATCCTGCTGTCCGCCATGATCCATCGAAAGAGGAAGGAACGCGAGGAAGAGACGCTGCGGCCCTCGACGGAGCCCCCGGAGGGCGCCGTGGAATCGGGAACATGAACGGAGGGAGCCGCGTGGTCGCCGTTCTCGCCGTCCTGGTGGCTGCCGGGGTCTCACCCCTGGCCGGGTCGGGTGTCTCGACCGGGAGCGCTGCCGGCGTCCTCGCACCTCCCTTGACGATGCAGGCCGACACTCTCCGGACGCGCGCCGACTCGCTCCGGGCGCGGGTCCTGGACCGGGTGCGGGTCCAGTCGGCACCCCGGGCCGCGGTCGACACTGCCGACGTCGATGCCGATACCACCATCGCGGCGACCGCCGCAGACCGCCCCGCCCCGGCCCCCTTCGCCTCGGGCACGACGGGCCCCGCCGGCCCCCCCCAGCCCCTCCCCATGCCGAGCCGCGCCGACTCGGTCATGCGCGCCCTGGCCGAACTCCCGGGCTACACGCCGGCGCTCTTCGAGGGGGTCCGCGCCGAGTACGTGTCGGCGAACCGCGCGCTGACCCTTCTCGGGCGGCCCGCGCAGGAGGGGCAGGAGCCGGTGCCGGCGCGCTTTGCCGGGCAGGGGGTCCGCCTCGAAGCCGACAGCGCCATCGTCTACGACGACCTGTCCGGCCGGGTCCGGACGCGGGGGTCGACGCTTCTCACGCCCGACCGGGGGGACCCCGTCCGCAGCCAGGCCCTCGTCTACGACGTGAACGCGGCAAGGGGTTCGGCCATCGGGGCCGAGACCACCTACGCGGAAGGGGGCGGCGAGTGGATCGTGCGCGGTGACCTCTGTTCGGTCGAGGATGGGCTGATCTACGGTTGCGGGACCCGGTTCACCTCGGACGACCGCCCCGTGCCCAACTCCTACTTCGAGGCGTCGGAGCTGAAGGTCGTGGCGAACCAGATCCTGGTGGCCCGCTCCGTCCGGCTCCACTTCTCGGACGTCCCGGTCCTCTGGCTGCCCTTCATTGCGCAGCCGCTGCAATCCGGTCGCCAGAGCGGACTCCTGACCCCCCGGTTCTCGGTGAACGACATCGTCCGGACCTCGGGGGGCTACGAGCGTCGCATCTCGAACGTCGGTGTCTACTGGGCCATGTCCGAGTACTCCGACGCCACGGTCGCCGCGGACTGGTGGTCCGGGCAGTACACCGCCATGACGGGCTCCGTCCGCTACCGGTGGGCCGAGCGCTTCCTGCAGGGAGAGCTCTCGGCCCGGAGGTTCTGGCGGGAGACCGGCGCCCGGGATTTCGCGCTCTCGACCCGGAACAACTGGGAGATGACCGAGCGTCGCCGGGTGAACGTGTCGGGGAACTACGTGTCGAACACGGGCCTCGTCCGGCAGAACTCCCTGGACCCCCGGGAACTCACCTCCTCGATCAACTCGCAGGCCGGTATCCAGCAGCGTTTCGGCTGGGGCAGCCTCTCGGTCGAGGCCCGACGTCAGCAGTTCCTGTCCGACGACCGGCTGCAGATGACGCTTCCGAGCGCCACGCTCAGCATCAACTCCTTCACCCTCTTCCCGGCGGCCCCCGCGCAGGCGAGCTGGTTCAACAACATCACCGCCGGGGCCTCGTCCAACCTCAGGCGCGAGGTCCAGGAGTTCCCGGCGGCACCGGACCAGGCCTTCCAGTTCAGCCGGGCGAACAGCATCCGGACCCAGGCGGGCGGAAGGGCGAACCTCTCCGCGGGGAACCTGTCGCTGGGCGTGAACGCCGACTACCGCGAGAACCTCTTCCAGGACGTTCCCGACTTCCTCGGACGCCCCAGGGACCCTTTCCCCATCGTTCAGCCCGGCGACGTCATCGACCCCCTGCAGCGGGACCTGGTCGAGTACTCCGATGCGCAGGTCAACTGGACCGCCTCGCTGTCGTACCAGCAGCGGCTCATCGGGACGAGCTCGATCACGCCCTCGGTGAGCCTGGGCGGACAGATGGTCCGGGTCGATTCCATTGCGGCGGCGCGGGACTTCGTGCAGGGCCCCACCCGGGTCTCGATGGGGGTCGGCGCCCAGACCGAACTGTACGGCTTCTACCCGGGGTTCGGCCAGTTCGAGGCGATCCGCCACAAGCTGACCCCGTCGATGAGCTACAGCTACGCCCCGGCCGTGACCCCGACGGCGCTCCAGGAGCAGGTCTTCGGGAGCCGGGCCCTCGGCGTGCAGAGCGCGGTGAGCGTGACGCTGAACCAGACCTTCGAGGCGCGGGTCCCGGAGCGCGCGCAACAGACGGCTGCACCCGCCGCCGGTCCCGCGCCCGCCCGGGTGGGAGACGGGGCCGCCGAAGCGGTGCCCGGTGACACCGTCCCCCCCGCCACCGACGCCGAGGTCGTGGCCGCCACCGAGGACCGGGACCTGCTCCCCCTTTCCGGCGACGGGATTCCAGCCGGGGGCGATCCCGGACCCGGCACGGCAGGGCAGGAGGAGCGGACGAGCCCCCTCGACGACGAGGGACTCAGGCGCGCGCCCCCGTCACGGGTGATGACGCTGCTCGCGCTCTCGACACAGGCCGTGAGCTACGACCTGGTACGGGCCGACTCCACGGGCCGATGGATCGACGGCTTCACCACCCAGCAGGTGCGGAACTCGGTGCGATCGGATTTCCTCCGGGGGCTCGACTTCTCCTTCACCCACGATCTCTTCGAGGAGCCTTCCGAAACGGTATCCGAGCGCCGTTTCAGCCCCCATCTCTCCCAGCTCTCGCTGGGGTTCCAGCTCGACGACCAGTCCGCGCCGATCCGGTTCCTCGGAAGGATGCTCGGGGTGGAGATGGCCGAGCGCGCCCCCGGTCCGGGAGCGGCACGAGGGGATGACGACGACCTCGCCGAACCCTCGGACGGATTCAACGACGACCGCGTCCTCCCGGGAATGTCGGGTCGCTCGCGGGCCACGTCGATGCGGAGGGACGGTTGGAACGCCCGCCTGAACTACTCGCTGCGGCGCCCGCGCGAGGGTCAGATCGGGAGGTCCCAGATGGTCAACGGCACCGTCTCCTTCGCTCCCACGAGTCTCCTCGGCGTGTCGTGGACCACCGGGTACGATGTCGAGGCCAGGAGCTTCACCGATCACATGATCTCGGTCCAGCGCGACATGTACGACTGGGAGGCCACCTTCGGCTTCCGGCAGTCGGTGAACGGCAACTGGCTCTTCCGGTTCGAGGTCTCGCTGAAGGCCAACCGCGACCTCCGGTTCGACCACGAAACCCGGAACCTCGAGGGCGCCGGAGGCACGGGGATCGTTCCCGGCGGCCCGGGCTTCTGACGCCCCCGGCAGGGGACGTACCTTCCCGGGTGGTGTCCTCTGGAGGGGACACCAACGCCGACTGACGGGGATCGGGGTGGTAACCCCTGGCGCGGCCACTTCCACGGGAAAGCGGCGTGGATCCACGCTTTCCGACCGGGTCGAAGGTGCCGCGGGTGCCGTGAACGGGGCCCGGCACGCTCCCTGCCCGTGCACGAAGGCGGGGGAACGCCGTCCGGCCCCCTCGGGGCGGCCGGGGTTCATGGGTGCGGAGGGATTGCCGAAGGAGGCCGAGATGCGCTGGAAAACGAATCCGGAGGATGGGGGGAACCGCCCGGTTCCGGAGCCGATGACACGGTCCGGGACCCCTCGGCCTGCCACGCCCGCCACCCGCGGCCGGGCGAGGCCGTGGGCACCGCTCCTCCTCCTTCTGCCCCTTCTCGCGGCCTGCGACGAGATGGTGACGGGCGGAGGCGGGCACTGGTCCGGCGACGGCCCCCCGCCTCCCCTCGCTCTCCAGGCATCGTACTGGAACCGGGGCG
>JBJHBX010000250.1:0-4931 GCA_050485725.1 Gemmatimonadales bacterium
GTCGCCGGGGCCGGCCTACGATGATGTTCGTTGGCCATCCCCGCCTGGCTTCGCACCTGGCATCCCGCCCCACTGCGACACCGCCACACCCCGAACCGGGAGTGTCGATCATGCGCCATCTGACGAGTTCCGCGCCCGGATCCAGTACATCGCGTGCCGCGCCCGTTCGCCGGACCCTGTCGTTCTTCATGGTCGCGCTGGTCGCCGCGGCATGCGGCGGCACCGACAGCCTCGAGGTGACCCGCGAGGTCCTGCCGAACGGCGCCACGCTGGTCCGCTACGCGGCGCTCCCCGAGGCCCCCGAACGGATCCTCGAGCCCGACCTCGTGATCGGGGTGCTCGAGGGGGAGCCGTGGGAGATGTTCGGCGACGTAAGGGGGATCGACGCCGACGCCGACGGCAACATCCACGTGCTCGACTTCCAGACACGCGACATCCGGGTGTTCGGGCCCGACGGCGGCTACCTGCGCACCCTCGGGGGCCCGGGCGACGGTCCGGGCGAGATCTCGGCGGCGAACGGCCTCGCCTTCGACACCGAGGGAACGCTCTGGGTGAACGACCACGGAAAGATGCGGATCCTGGCGCTCGATCGCGACGGGACCGAGCGCGCCCGCGTGCCCTTCCCCGTGCCGGCCTTCGGCTTCATCTGGGAGGGGCACATGGACCGCGAGGGCCGGATCTGGATGGCCTCGTCCCAGCGGGACGGCCCCCTGACCATGCCCGAGGACGGGCTGAACGAGGCCAGCTCGCGCACCTGGATGAAGTGGATCGACCCCCGGACCGAGGCGACCGACTCGGTCTACGTCGGAACGCAGACGGGTCGCTCCTTCGTGATCCGGATGGGAGCCGGCTTCTCGATGCGGGGGATCCCCCACGACGCCACCACTTCCGTGCGCCTCGACCCCCACGGGGGCTTCTGGCGGAACTCCGGGGGCGAGTACCGGATCGCCCGGCTCGACGAGGCCGGTGACACGGTGCTGGTCCTGGAGGCGGGGCTCCCCCGGCTTCCGGTGACCGAAGAGGACCGTCAGCGACTGGTGCGGCAGATGACCGCACAGGACCCCGAGCTGGAGCGCGCCGCCCGCCAGATGATCGCCTACATGCCCGACCGGAAGCCCGCCATCGACAGGGTCTTCGTCGACGAGGCCGAACGCGTCTGGGTTCGCCGGGTGGTCGAGGCGGACGAGCCGCCCGTGTACGACATCTTCGATCGCGAGGGGGAATACCGCACCACGGTGACCCTCTCGTTCCTCCCCAACGCCTTCCTGACACCGACGATCCGGAACAACCGTGCCTACTTCCTCGCTCCCGGCGAGTTCGACGTGGCCACGGTGGTCCGCGTTCCGCTGGACGACATCGAATGAGCCGGGGGGGTCAGCGCACCCGGACCAGGTACGCACCGCCCCCCTGGTCCACCGCCCACTCGTCGACGGCGTTCGAAAGCGCCCCGGTGAGCAGGTCCAGGACCAGGGCCCGGAGCACCGGGGCGCCCTCCGAGCGCGCGCCCTTTCCAGTCACGATCCGGACCACCGCCCCGGGCTCGCGCCGGGACCATGCCTCGATGAAGCCCCGGACCCTCCGCTCGGCCACGTCGGCGAAGAGGCCGTGCAGGTCTAGCACCTCGACCGGGATCGTGCCATGCAGGGTCCGGATCGGATCGGGCTGCACCACCGGGATCCGGCGCCGCTTCCCCATGGCTCAGGCGGCCCCGGCGTCCCCGCCGAGCTCCTGCTCGAGGAGCGCCTTCGCCCGCTCCGGGTCGGCCTTTCCGCCTGTGGCACGCATCAGCTGGCCCATGAAGAAGCCCATGAGCCCGGTCTTGCCCCCCCGGTAGGCTGCCGCCTTCTCCGGGTGCGCCTGGACGACCTCGCGCACCTGCGGAAGGAGGACCGCATCGTCGCTTACCTGGGCCAGGTCCAGCGAGCGGGTCAGCTCGTCGGGGTCGCCGCCCTTCCGGGCCATGACCTCGAGGATCTCGCTCCCCCCCCGGCTCGAGAGCACACCGGTCTCGACGAGTGCAACGAGCCGGGCGAAGCCCTCGGCATCGAAGGGGAGCGCCTCGACGCTGCGCCCTTCGCGGAGCGGGGGAAGGGTGTGAATGAACCAGTTCGCGAGGGCCGTGGCGCCGGCGTCGACGCCCACCGGCCCCTCCCAGGCCCCGACCGCGGAGCGGTAGAAGGCTTCGTCGGCGGCGTCACGGGTCAGGACTCCGGCATCCACCAGCGAAAGCCCGAACTCGGCGGAGAGCGCCTGGGCCCGCGCGCGGTGCTCGGGCGCGAGTTCCGGGGGGGCGGGCGGACCGCCCCCTCCCGCGGGGGCCGCATCCTCCGCCGACGTTTCAGCTGAAACGCCGCGGCGGGCCGGTGTCGCGACCGACGCGTCGGCGGTCTCCTTCGCCCACGAATCCCGGAGCGTCACGATCCGGTTGAACACCGGGGTCTCCCCCACCCCCTCGACCGGGTCCCGCCAGAAGTAGCCCAGTCGCTCGAACTGGAATCGTAATTCGGGTTCCTGTTCTGCGGCCCAGGGTTCGACCCGGGCCCCTTCCAGGACCTCGAGCGATCCGGGGTTCAGGTGAACCCTGAAGTCGGTATCGAGCGCGCCTGCCTCGAGGTCCTCCAGCCCCGGATCGTCCGGCCCCGGATCGCCCGCAGTGGGATCGCCCGCCCCGGGGCCGCCCGCCGGGGCATCGTCGGGGTTCGGCACCGTGAAGAGGCGGTCGTAGAGCCGCACCTCGCACGGTACGCCGTGCACCTCCGACACCCAGTGGATCGCACCCCGGGGCTTCCAAGCGGCATCCTCCGCATCCTCCGGGCGAGGCACGGCGGGAAGGCTCGACCGGTCCGCCTCACCGTCGCCTCCCCCGCTCCGGGTCGCGGGGTCGAAGCGGCAGCGGAGCTCGACGACCTCTCCGCTCGCATCCCTCACGACCTCGTCGCAGCGGATCACGTAGCCGTGTCGCAGCCGCACCGCCCCACCGGGAACGAGGCGCCGGAACCCCTTCGGCGGGTCTTCCGCGAAGTCGTCCCGGTCCAGGAGAATCGCCCCGGTCATCGGGAGCGGCCGGGTCCCCTCGCGGGGGACCTCGTGGGGCCAGAGTGGAGCATCGAGCCACTCCACAGCGCCCCCATCCCCCGCATCCACCCCGGGCCAGTTCGTGATCGTGACACGCAGGGGCCTGAGCACCGCCAGCACCCGCGGCGCCTCCTGGTTCAGGTCGTCGCGGATCGCGTACTCGAGCTTCCCCATGTCCACCCGTGCGTCGGCCTTGGACACCCCGATCATCCGGCAGAAGCTCCGGATCGCTTCGGGGCGCACGCCCCTGCGCCTGAGACCCGCCACCGTCGGCATCCGCGGATCGTCCCACCCGGCCACGTCACCCCCGCTGACCAGGCGCAGCAGCTTGCGCTTGCTCATGACCGTGTAGTCGAGGTTCAGTCGCGCGAACTCGTACTGCCGGGGCCGCGAGGGGACCGGGCAATGCTCGATCAGCCAGTCGTAGATCTCGCGGTTGTTGTCGAACTCGAGGGTGCAGAGGGAGTGCGTGACCCCCTCGATGGCGTCCTCCAGGCAGTGCGCGTAGTCGTAGAGCGGGTAGATGCACCAGTCGTCGCCGGTGCGGTAGTGGTGCGCGTGGCGGATCCGGTACAGGACCGGGTCCCGCATCAGCATGTTCGGCGACGCCAGGTCGATCCGGGCACGGAGCACCATGGCCCCGTCGGGGAACTCCCCGGCCCGCATGCGCCGGAAGAGGTCGAGGCTTTCCTCCGCGGGGCGATCCCGGTCCGGCGTCGGCGTGCCCGGCACCTTCACCGTGCCGCGCATCTCCCGGATCACCTCTTCGGGGCTCGCGTCCACGTAGGCGAGCCCGTGCTCGACCAGGTACTCGGCCCACTCGTACATCTGCTCGAAGTAGTCCGAGGCGAAGTAGAGGTGCTCGCCCCAGTCGTAGCCGAGCCAGCGCACGTCGGCCTGGATCGCCTCGACGTACTCGACGTTCTCGGTGATCGGGTTCGTGTCGTCGAAGCGCAGGTGGCAGCGGGCCGGTGCGTATTCCTCGCTCAGCCCGAAGTTCAGCACGATCGACTTCGCGTGCCCGATGTGCAGGTAGCCGTTCGGCTCGGGGGGGAAGCGGGTCACGACGCCGCCCGGATGCTTCCCGGCGGCCAGGTCCCGGTCGATGATCTGGCGGATGAAGTCGGACATGGAGGCCCCTCGGGGGGCGGTTTCGGGGATGCGATGCCGGGCGACGGGAAGGCGGAAGCCGTCAGCCCGGCAGCAGGGCGCGGGTCACCGCGTCCATCAGCGTCTCGGCCGAGAAGGGCTTCGGGAGCACGACGCCGCTCCCGTCCGCAAGCGTCGCCGCCGTCGCAGTATACCCCGACATGAAGACGGCGGGGAGCCCCCGGAGCTCCTCGAACTCCTCCCTGAGCCGCGTGGCGAGATCGGTGCCGAGGCCGCCCGGCAGCCCCACGTCGCAGAGAAGGAGCCGGAGAAGCCGGCGGTCCCGGGGACTCATGGCGTCGACGAAGGCGAGGGCCTCGTCGGCGGTGCGCTCGACGTGGACCGTGAAGCCCGCCTTGGCCAGGATCCGCCTGCACAGCCCCGCCACCCCCGGGTCGTCCTCGACGACCAGCGCGCCCCCGGAGAGGGCGGCCGGACCGGGAGCGAGGAGATCCCCGGATTCACCTTCGGAGGTGCCCCCGGTCGCCCCCCGCGCAGGCAGGGCAGCCCCGACGTCCTCGGCAAGGGGGAGGTGGACCACGAAGATCGTCCCCCTGCCCACCTCCGAGACGACCTCGATCCTTCCGCGCAGGGACTCGACGATCCCGTAGACCGTCGAGAGGCCGAGCCCCGTGCCCTCACCCGCAGGCTTCGTCGTGAAGAAGGGCTCGAAGACACGGGTGCGGATCTCGTCGGGCATGCCGATT
>JBJHBX010000251.1:0-4920 GCA_050485725.1 Gemmatimonadales bacterium
GGTGCTGCACCAGGTAGAGGAACCCGGCCGCCGACGCCAGCGCGAGCCCCTGGTAGCCGAGGAAGGCGAAGGTGACGTGGAGCACGAAGCCGGCACCCTGGAAGGCGAGCGCCTGGTCCGACGGGCGTATCCCGACGAGGAGGGCCACACCGAGGCAGGCCACGACGAAGGGGAGAAGCGCGATCCCGACCCGCGCCACCTGGCGGATCGGGAGAAGGGCGAGGAGGGCCATTCCGCCCACGAAGGCGAGGCTCGAGAGCGCGGCCCCCGGGCCCGCGAGGGGGAGTTCACCGTAGCGGGCCCAGAAGGAGCCCAGGGCCACCGCGTGCACCACCACCGCCACGGCCACGACCCCGGACGCGAGGGTCGGACCGTCCCCCCGGGCCCCCGAGACGAGGAACCGGGCCCAGAGCACGAAGGCGCCCAGGTACAGCAGGAAGGCGAGGAGGTGGAACACGCCGCCGGGTCAGCGGAAGGGTTCGGTCGGGGGTGGGGAACTGGCCACCCCGGGTCAGGGCATGGACGCGGTCAGGTGCAGAAAGGCCCCGACCCGGACTGCCCTCGGCTCGCGCACGCGGGTGATCCGGAGCGTCGCGAAGTTCTCCTGCACGCGGATCACCTGGAACTCGGCCGACGGTTCGAGCCCGGAGTCGCGCCCCTCGGCCCGGGCACCGGACCAGGCGGTGAACTCGTCTCCCACGGAAACGCCGTCGCGGGCGCCGACGTTCACGAAGAGCCGGTCTCCGGACAGGTAGAGGTCCTTCCGGTCCTCGAAGGCGAGGATCCGGGCCTCCAGGAGGCGTGAGGCCGGTTCCGGACGAACACCCACCGGAATGTCCAGCTCGCGCACCGGAACCAGGAGCTGCCCGAGCTGCACCCGGTTGTAGGGGCGGATCAGGCGGAGGACCGCGGCATCGCCCTCCACCGAGAGCACCTCGACCTCGCCGGTGGGGACGAGGATCTGCCCGACCCCGTTCTCCCGCCGGGGCGCCCGGGCGGCGGTGAGCCGGTCACCTTCGCGGACGGTGCTGCCCGGGGCGAGGGTGGCGCGGAGCTCCTGCCCCTCGAGCACCGACGACTCGGGAAGGCGCACGGCGCGATCGTCGACGAAGCCGGTGATCTCGCCGAGGGCCCCGATGGGCTCCCGGTCCGGAACGATCCACCCGGCGGTGCGCGCCACCCCGATCTGGACCACGGGAAGCTCGCTCATCGGGGTCAGGACGACCTCGGAGTAGCTCTCCTGCTGGACCTCCCGGGTCCGGGTGCCGTAGAAGATCGTGCGCGAGGCCTCGGGCGGCTCCGGGGCCTCGTTCGGCACGAAGGTTCTTCGCTCGAGGAGCTGCCGCCGTTCGCGATAGTCGGCGGGAACCTGCGAACGGGCGGACGCCGCATCCGCCTCGACCGCCTCGGCCCTCACCACGCCCCCGGTGACCTCGATCTCGACGAGGCGGGCGCCGGCGTCCGGTTCCCCGGCGACGGCCGTCGCGCTTCCCGGCAGTCGGAGTACCGTGCCGGGCAGGAGAAGCTCGGGCCTCGATACACGGTCGCGGTTCAGCTCGAGGATCTCGGACCAGCGTGCGGAGGAGCCGAGGCGGTCCCGGGCGATCCCGCTCAGCGTCTCGCCCTGGCGTACCGTGTGCGTGACGGTGTCGGCCCGGAGCTCGAGAAGGGTCGTGCCCCCCTTCGCGACGGCCCATGTCGCGGAACTCGCTGCCGCATCCGCGGGAAAGGCTGCCAGGGCGGCGGCGGGGAGGATGAGTCCGGGAAGAAGGCGCATCGCCCTCCACGACCGGGGTGCGGGACGCCGCATGACGGCTCCGGGGTTCGAGGTGTGACCGCGCGCGAAGGAATCCGGAGGGGGCCGGTGGGCCCTTCGCCCCCGCTCCATGGGGCTCGGCAGGCGCGGAAGTTCCCTGTCCCTGCAAGATACGGGCGCGCCCCGGGAGGGTCAACGAACCGGGCGCCAGATGTTTCCCCCGGGAAGGGACCGGGGTGCGAGGCCGGGGTGCCGGTCGGCCCAGTGCGGTGTCTCACCCCCCTCCGGCGGCATGGCGTCGCGCGAACTCCCTCGCCCAGTAGGTCACGATCAGCTCCGCTCCGGCCCGGTGGATCGAGACCAGCGCCTCCTCCATGGCCCGGGGTCCGTCGAGCCAGCCGCGTTCGTGGGCGGCGAGGATCGCGGCGTACTCGCCCGAGACGTGGTACGCCGCCACCGGCACGTCGACTGCTTCGCGCACGGCCCGCACGATGTCGAGGTAAGGCAGGGCCGGCTTCACCATGACCATGTCGGCCCCCTCGGCAAGGTCCGCCCGGACCTCGCGGAGCGCCTCCCGCGCGTTCGGGGGGTCCATCTGGTAGCCGCGCCGGTCCCCGTGCGCAGGGGTGGAGTCGGCGGCGTCGCGGAAGGGGCCGTAGAACGCCGACGCGTACTTCGCCGCATAGCTCAGGATCGGGGTGTCCTGGAAGCCCGCCTCGTCGAGCCCGGCGCGGATGGCCCGGACCCGCCCGTCCATCATGTCGCTGGGCGCGACCACGTCCGCACCCGCTTCGGCGTGGCTGACGGCGGTCCGGGCGAGGCGCGAGAGGGTCGGGTCGTTCAGCACCGCCCCCTCCGGGTCAAGGATCCCGCAGTGCCCGTGGTCGGTGTACTCGCAAAGGCAGACGTCGGTGAGGCGCAGCAGGTCGGGCACCTCGCGGCGAAGCGCACGCAGCCCGCGCTGCACGATCCCCTCCTCGATCCAGGCCCCGGATCCCTCCGCATCCTTGGACTCCGGGATTCCGAACAGGATCACACCGCCCAGCCCGAGGCGGGCGGCCTCCTCGCCGTCCCGCACGAGCTCGTCCACGGACACGCGCTCCACCCCGGGCATCGACCCCACGGGCTCGCGGACCCCGGACCCGGGAACGACGAAGAGGGGGAGGATCAGCCGGTCCGGCGAAAGGCGCGTCTCGCGGACCAGCCGTCTCAGCGCCTCCGAGCGCCGGAGCCTGCGTCCACGGAAGATCGGGAAGGAGGGTGGCTGCGTCATGGTGCGGCGGGCTCGGGTGGGATGAATGGAGGGTCGGGCGGCCCACCGAGCCCCTCCGCTTCCAGGCCGAGGACCATGACGAGGGCATCCTCGGTGGGCTTCCGATAATATCCCGGTCGGCGTCCGACCGAAACGAAGCCGCGCCGGGCGTAGAGCTTCCGTGCCGAGGCGTTCGACTCGCGTACCTCGAGGAAGACGCGATCCACGCCACGGATTCCAGCCTCCGCCAGCAGGCCGTCGAGGATCCGTCCGCCGTGTCCCTGGCCCCGGAGCTCCGGGTGGACCGCCACGTTCGCCACCTCGGCCTCGGGCCCCACCCACCAGAGCACACCGTGGCCGACGGTGCGTCCCTCGATCTCGAGGACCCGGAAGGCCACGGTGGGACGATCGAGGAGCGCCTCGAAGGTGGCCCGGCTCCACGGCGTCGTGAAGCACGCCGCCTCGTTGCGGACGACGGCCTCGAGATCCGACCGCCGTGCGGCACGGAAGTGGGCCCCGGGCACGGTCAGGGGCTCCGTCACGGCCGTCCCGGACGCTCCGCCTCGAACGGTCCCCCTGCCCGGGAAGGCCCCTGCGCCGCCGCCTCGCGCTCCGGCTGAGGCGGCCGGAGGTAGTCCGGCTCCCAGCGCGATCCCGCGGGTTCGGGCGGGGTCGACAGGTCGAGTGCATGCAGCTTCAGGAGTCCCTCGGCCAGGGGAAGTCCGGCGGGGGGAGGGAGGATCCGGTGGTCGTGCGCCTCCAGGATCTCGGCATGGCGATGCGCCCCCTCGCCGCAGAGGAGGAGGTGGGTCGGGAGATCCATGTCCAGGAACTCGTCGACGGTGAAGGCCGCCGGGGGAACGAGGCATTCCACGCCTCCGTCGGCGAAGCGCCAGCACCCGCCATAGAGCCGGTCCGCCCGGGCGTCGAAGAGCACGAAACGCGGCCAGCGCTCGGCTTCGGGCGAAAGGTGAAGGGCGGTTCCGGGGGATGCGCCCGCGAGGGACGGAGGGAGCGGAGCGCCGTGGGAGGCCGCGGCCGCCGCCAGGGAGGAGCGCGGCCAAACGGGAATCCCGAGCGCGGCGGCAATCCCCCGGGCCGTGGCCGCGGCGATCCTGAGCCCCGTGAAGGAGCCCGGCCCCTTTCCGACCACGATTCCCGCGAGTTCACCCGCCTGGAGCTCCGCCTCGTCCATGGCCGCCTCGATGGACGGGACGAGCCTCGCGGCCTGCGCCCTGCGGTCGGGGAGGAAGGCCCGCCCCAGCACCTGCCCTCCCCGGCCGACGGCCACGGACCCCAGGTCCCCCGAGGTGTCGAAGGCCAGGAGCGGTTCGCCCGCGCCCCCCGTCACCGGCCGTCCCCCCCCGCCTGCCGCGACCGGCCCGGCCCCCTTCATCGCTCTTCCAGTGACACGGGAAAGCCCGGAAGGTGCGGCGGCGCGCCGACCCGGTTCACCCGGACGATACGGACCTTCGCCCCGGGCGAGGGAGAGGCCAGCTCGATGTCCCAGCGGTCCGCCGGGAGATGGCCCGCGGCCCGCTCGGGCCACTCGACCACGACGATCTCGGTGCCGTGTCCCAGCTCCTCCCATCCCAGCTCCCAGAGTTCCTCGGGATCCCGCAGCCGGTAGAGGTCCATGTGCACGACCTCGGTGCCGTCGATGCCGCGGTAGCGAAAGAGGAGGTTGAAGGTGGGGGAAGGAAGGGCCCCCTCCACCCCCGCGCCCCGGGCGATGGCCCGCGCGAGAACCGATTTTCCGGCACCCAGCGGACCGCGCAGGCCGATGAAGATCGGAACCTCGACCTCGGCGCCGATCCGCCGGCCCCACTGCACCAGGTCCTGTTCCGAGAGGATCACCGCCCCCCCCGGTCCGGGCGACGCACGCCCCGCTTCGACTCCCGCCCTCGGCGAC
>JBJHBX010000252.1:0-4907 GCA_050485725.1 Gemmatimonadales bacterium
GGCCAGGAGTGCGCGACCGCCGACCAGCACGATGACCGCGCCCACGGCGCCCACGCAGACGGTGGAGAAGGCGGTGACCGCCGAGGTCCCGGTGATCGTCGACGCGATGTTCCGGAAGAGCCTGTGGACCCCGCCGGTGAAGGCCCTGGCCTCGCGGCGCTCCGACACGTAGGTCTTCACGACGCGGATCCCGCCCAGCCCCTCGCCCAGCCGGCCGGTGACCTGCGCGTTCAGCTCGCCCCGCTGGCGGAAGATCGGGCGCAGGCGGTTGAAGGCGTACGCCATGGTCCCGGCGAAGATCGCCAGGATGCAGAGCACCATGACCGTGAGGGGGGCGTTCAGCCAGAAGAGCACGCCAAGGGCGATGATCGAGGTCAGGAGCCCACCCACGAGCTGGATGACTCCGGTCCCCACCAGGTTCCGGATCCCCTCGGCGTCGGTCATGATCCGGGAGATCAGCACCCCCGAGCGCGTCGTGTCGAAGTACGAGACCGGCAGGTGAAGCACGTGCTTCTGGACCCGGCGCCGCATGTCGGCAATGGCGCGCTGCCCCGCCACGCTCACGACCTGCGAGAGGGCGAAGGCCGACGCGCCCTGGAGGAGGGTGGCGAGGGCCACGGCGGCGGCCAGGGGAAGGAGAAGATCTCCGCGGGCGTTTCCGGCGACCTCGTCGATCAGGAACTTGGACGAGGCCGGCAGCACCAGCCCCGAGAAGCGGTTCACGAGCATCAGCGCGAAGCCGACGGCCAGCGCCCGGCGGTGGGCCTTCAGGAGCGCGCGCGTCTCGCCCCAGACGGCGGCGCGGTCGAGGGGGCGCTTCTCCCTGCGGCGGGAGCCGGAATCGCCGGATGCAGTCATGCGCAGAAACGTCGCGGAAGGAGCCCGGCGGCGCCACGGGGCGTTTCGCGACCCGGCGGGTCCGGGATACCTTGGGTCTCCCCGGCGCCGGGCGGTGCCGGGGCCGCTCGCCCCCCGAACCTCGACCCCCGAACCTCGACCCCTCGTGCGCGCCATGACCCGACGATCCCCCGCATCCTTCGCATCCCCTGCACCCCTTGCCGCCGGCGCGGCCCTCGCCCTCGGGCTGGCGGCCGGCCTCGCATCTCCGGAACGGGCCACGGCCCAGACCTTCCCCACCGACGACCCGGTGATCCAGGCGCTCTGGAACGAGGGAATGGTCGAGGAGAACTCCCGGGTGCGTGAGCTCGCGCGGGCGCTGATGGACTCGATCGGGCCGCGGCTCTCGGGCTCGCCGGGCTTCCAGCGCTCGGTGGTGTGGGCCGACGAGACCATGGCCGGGTGGGGGATCGAGACGCGCCGCCACGAATACGGAACCTGGGTGAGCTGGGAGGGCGACTTCATCCACGCCGACCTCCTGGCGCCCCGCCGCCGGACCCTCGAGGCCCACATCCTGGCCTGGAGCCCCGGCACCGACGGTCCCGTCGAGGGCGACGTCGTGATCCTGCCGGCCGCGGACCCCGAGACCTTCGCGAGCTGGCTCGGCGACGTGGCCGGGAAGTTCGTGCTGATCTCGATGCCCGAGCCTTCGTGCCGGGCCGAGCACGAGTGGCGCACCTGGGGGCGGGCCGGCGCCTTCGAGGCGCTCCAGGACGAGCGGACCGAGCTCCGGCTGACGTGGAACGAGCGGCTGCTCAGGCTCGGGGGGCAGGCCATGGTGAGCCGCGCCCTCGATGCCGCCGGCGCCGCGGGGATCCTGACGTCGCGCTGGTCCGAGGGGTGGGGGGTGAACAAGATCTTCTCGGCCGCCACCGACGGGATCCCCTCCATCGACCTGTCGTGCGAGGACTACGGGCTGCTGTACCGGCTCGCCGAAGGTACCGGCCAGGCCCCCCGCATGCGGCTGAACGTGGAGGCGCGCTTCCTGGGCGACGAGGCGCCGATGTTCAACGTGATCGGAACGATTCCGGGCACCGAGCTCCCCGACGAGTACGTGGTCCTCTCGGCCCACCTGGACTCCTGGCACGCCGCCTCCGGGGCCACCGACAACGGCACCGGCACCGTGGTCATGATGGAGGCGATGCGGATGCTGAAGGCCCACTACCCGAACCCGCGGCGCACGATCGTGGTGGGGCTCTGGGGAGGCGAGGAGCAGGGGCTCATCGGGTCGAACGCCTACGCCGAGGACCACCCCGAGGTCATTGACGGGCTGCAGGTGGCCATGAACCAGGACAACGGGACCTGGCGGGTCGACTACATCCGGATGATGGGGTTCACCGGGGCGGGGGCGCACTTCGCCCGGTGGTTCAGCGCGATCCCGAACGAGATCACCGACTTCATCGAGCTCGACATTCCCGGGGTGCCGGAGTTCGGAGGCTCGGACCACATGGCCTTCATCTGCCGCGAGGCGCCCGGGTTCCGGCTCCAGTCGAGCTACCCCGAGTACCGCCAGTACACCTGGCACACGAACCGCGACACCTTCGACAAGGTGGTCTGGGACGACCTCCGGAACAACGCGACGCTCACCGCGATGCTCGCCTACATGGCGTCGGAGGATCCGGAGCGGGTGCCACGTGACACCCGCGTGCTTCCCGCCACCACCGGGCCCCAGTCCCAGTGGCCCCGGTGCAACCCGGCACGGCGGTCGTGGGAGGAGGGTCAGCGGCGCTGAGCCCGGGAGGGGGCGGCGCGGAGGGAACCGGCGACCGGTCCCGCCGCGCCGCCTCCCCTCACCGCGTCCGCGCCGGCAGCCCGGTGGTGTTCCCGGGCTCCTGCCGCTGCCAGTGGAAGGAGGGAAGCTCGCGCTGGCGGGGCCAGAGCTCGTTCAGCGTGGCCGCCTCGTAGAGCCGCCCGTTCTTCATCACGTAGCGGACCGACGCGGAGTTCCGGATGTCGGAAAGCGGGTCGGCGTCGAGCACCACGAGGTCGGCGAGCTTCCCGGCCTCGAGGCTTCCCAGGTCGTTCCCCAGGCCGATCCCCTCGGCACCCAGGATCGTGGCCACCCGGAGCGCGTCATGCTCCGACAGCCCCCCCGCCTGCATGGCCCAGAGCTCCCAGTGATACCCCAGGCCGTGGAGCTGGCCGTGGGCGCCCACGGCGGAGCGGCCGCCGGCTTCGACGAGCGTCTTCACGAACTCGGCGTGGCGATCGAAGATGTGCTCGTCCCGGTGGAACCACCCGGCCTGCCCCCCTCCGCCCCGGCGCGAACCCTTTGCGTCGAGCTCTTCCCACGGGGTGAAGTGCCGCATTCGCTCGTTTCCGAAGAGGTCCTCGGTGGCGTAGAAGTGGTTCTCGGCCCAGGGTCCGCCGTACGACACGAGGAGGGTCGGGGTGTAGGTGACCTGCGTCGTCGTGAAGAGCTCCCGGACGTCGCCGAAGAGGGGGTAGATCGGCAGGGAGTGCTCGAGCCCGGGGTAGCCGTCCAGGACCTGCGTCATGTTGAGCTTGAACTGGAGCCCGGCCTCCACCGTGGGCATCAGCTCGAGCTCGCGGGCCGCCTGGATCAGCCACTGGCGCTGCTCCCGGTTCCCCGACATGTACATCTTGAAGTTGTTGACCCGGTAGTGGTCCTTGTACCGGGAGAGGATCTGCTTCGCGTGCTCCAGGTTCCGCACGTTCGCGTTCGCGAAGACGCCGGGGCCGGTGTGCGAGATCCGGGGGCCGATCATGGCACCGGTCTCGACCAGGTCCTGGTAGGTCAGGATGTCGGTGGTGGCGGTCTGGTTGTCGTGGGCCAGCGTCATGCCGAAGGCCAGGTTCGCCAGGTACTGCCAGACCTGGGTCGAGTGGATGTCGGTGACGAGCCACTGGGTGTGGTAGTGGATGTCGACGTAACCGGGAAGCACCGTGCGCCCCGCCACGTCGATCTCGTGCGCGCCCTCGGGAATGCTGACGCTTCCCCGGGCCCCGATGGCCTCGATCCGGTTGTCGCGGATCACGATGTCGGCGTTCTCGATGATCTCGTGGTCGCGCATGGTGATGGCCCGTGCGTTCCGGATCACCGCGACCCCCTCGGGGCGGTCGCGGGCGGCCTCGATCGTGACCTCGATCTCGAGGGGGCGGTAGGCCGGGTCGTCGGCATCCTCCGCATCCTCCGCATCCTCCGGGTCTTCCTCGTCCTCCGCCTCGCGGGCGGCCTCGCGCGCCCGGGCCCGGGCCTCCTCGTCGGCGGCCTCGGCGGCCTCGAGGTCATAGACCACGTGGGTCCGCCCCACCGACCAGTGGACCTTCGTGCCGTCGGCCGACCAGGCGGGGAACTGCCCCCCGATGTCCGTCAGCTTCCGCACCGGGAAGGCGGCGCCCTCGGGGTTCGCAACCGAGATCGTCGGGGCGTCGGACCCCACCTGGGGCACGTGGACCACGTAGAGGTCCATGTTGAACATGGCGAGCGCCTGGCCGCCCGTGGGTGACATCAGGATCGGGGCGGCCCGGGGCGGTGCGCCGGTGGCGCCCGGCGTCGGGGGGCCTGTCACGATCAGGTGGGCCCGCTCGTCGGTCCCGTCCCACCGGAAGGAGACGAGCCCCGAGCCGCCGGACGATGCGTGGATCCGGTCCGGGCTCCCGGCGAAGTGGGGGAGGGTCCGGCCCTGGGTCGGCCCGACGATCCGGATCGCCTCCCCCTCGGCCGAAGGGGATGCCGGGACCCAGGCGAACTGCTGGTTCAACCCTCCGCCGAAGCCGCCGCGATTCTCCTGGACATCGCGGGCGTCGGCGCGAATGAAGACGATCCGCTCGCCATCGGGGGACCAGGCCGGCTGCCGGTAGAGCGCGGGGGTCGCCGTGAGGCGGCGGGGCGCCGAACGGCCGTCGGTCGCGACCCGCCAGAGGTGCCCCCCCGTATCGTCGTCCCAGCTGGCGAAGACCACGTCGCGCCCGTCGGGGGACCAGCCGGGCTGGTGCCGGTGGCCCACCACCGAGGCGCCGTTCCCCGAGGCGGGGGCGAGTTCCCG
>JBJHBX010000253.1:0-4901 GCA_050485725.1 Gemmatimonadales bacterium
GCTCGGAGCGGGTCAGGTGGATGCGGTACGCGCCGCCGGCGTCGGAATTGGCCGGCGTGACCTCGACCCGGTGCTCGCCCGCCTGGGTGGTCGGGAACTGGAAGAAGGCCGGCCCGCCGACGCCCACACCCGATGCGAACCGCCCCACCCGGTCCCCGTCGGGGCCTGTCACGGTCACGACCACCTGGACGCCGTCCTGCTCGACCCGGCCCGCCACGAACCATTCGGCCTCGAGGGCGAGGGCGTAGACGTCGGTGCCACCTGGCGCAAGCGTGGCCGAGGTCGGCTGACCCGTGACCGGAGAGAGCGCCACCTGGGCCTGGAGGGGCGCAAGGGGCGCGGCGGCCAGCAGCACGAAGGCGGCGAGGAAGGCGGATTTCTGCATGGGACGGATCCTGAAGAGGGGATCGGCCGGCCGGAGCGGGCCGCAACGGCTCGAACGAGGCGTACTCAGTTTGGTATACCGAACGGAAATCGGCAAGCGTGGCGTGCCCGGCGGCGAGCCGCGGAGGCCCGAACCGGGGGTGCATGGTGCGGCGCAGGGCGCTGCCCCCCGGTTTGCCAAGCGGCGGCCTCAGTCCGCCAGGGTCTCGCGGCGCACGGTCAGGTCGTCGATGCGGTCCAGGTCGAGGGTCACGCCGAGCCCCGGCGCCGTCCGCGGCACCGCGACGAAACCCTCGGCATCCATGGTCCACTCGGGGTCGACGATGTCCTGCGCCCAGTACCGGGCACTCGGCGACAGGTCGCCGGGCAGCGTGAACCCCGGAAGCGACGCGAGCGCCACGTTGTACGCGCGTCCGATGCCGCTTTCGAGCATGCCCCCGCACCAGACCGGCACGCCGGCGCCGGCGCAGAGCGCGTGAATGGCCAGCGAGGGCCCGAATCCCCCGACCCGGCCGGGCTTGATGTTGATGATGCGCCCGGCCCCGAGGCTCAGCATGTCCTCGGCGCGGTCCACGCCGGTAATGGACTCGTCGAGGCAGATCGGGGTCGAGAGCCGCGCCTGGAGCGCCGCGTGGCGAACCAGGTCCTCGTGGTCCAGGGGCTGCTCGATCATGATCAGGTCGAAGGCGTCGAGGCGCGCCAGGTGATCGGCGTCGGCCGGGGTGTAGGCCGAGTTCGCGTCGACCATGAGCGCCGCCCCGGGCCCGAGCGCCTCCCGGACCGCCGCCACGAACGCCACGTCGGAGCCGGGCTCGATCTTGAGCTTGACCTTGCGGTAGCCGTCGGCCCGGGCCCGGAGTGCCTTCTGCACGAGCGCCTCGGGGTCGGGCTCGATGCCGAGCGAAATGCCGGTCTCGACCCGGTCGCGGGTTCCACCGATGAAGGTGGAGAGCGGTTGCCCCGCCGCCTCGGCCCCAAGTGCCCAGCATCCCATTTCCACGGCCCCCCGGGCCATGCGATGCCCGCGCACCCCCTTTCCGAGGAGCGCAGAGACCTCGGAGGGATGCGCGAAGGGCACCCCCAGGATGCGCGGCGCCAGCCACTCGCGGACCGCGAACCACGCCGTGTCGACGGTTTCGGCGCTGTAGTTCGGCTTCTCGGCAGCGACGCACTCGGACCAGGCGGTGTGCCCGTCGTGGTCCCGGAGCTCGAGAAGGGGAATCCGCCGTTCGGAGACGACGCCGGACGAGATCCGGAAGGGTTCGCGCAGGGGGAGGCGGATCTCGCGCAGGGCGAGCTCACGGATCACGAGGGGCATGGGGGTGCGGGGCAGGGGGTCGGGGTTCCGGGGATGCGTGGCGTTCGGGGATACGTGACGTTCGGAAAGGTAAGGGGTGCCGGGCCACCGATGATGCCGGGGCGCCGGCAGGGCGGCGCGCCCCGGCCGGGTCAGCGCTCGAAGGTGGTGCCGAAGAGCCGGAGCCCCCGTACGCCGCCCATTCCGTCGGGAAGGAAGACGACATTTGCGCCCTCGCCGGGAGCGCGGTCCCACGAGGCCCGGAAGGTCTCGTAGCGAGTGTGGGCCAGGGGACCGGCGCGGTCGAACTCCGACTGCAGGTGGAGCGCGCCGCCCCGGAGCGTGACCGTGACTGTGCCGAAGACCGGGGCCCGGAAGGTGCCGGTGTATCGGTCGAGGGGGAGTCCTGGTGCGTGGCCGCCCTCGTCGCCTTCGGAGGCCGGAACTCCGGAGGTGGGCGCCTGGGCCTGCGTCTGCGCCTGCGCCTCGGCTCGCGCCGCGTAGAGTTCGCGGATCTCCCCGCTCCAGTCGCGCTCCGGCGCCCCCGAGAAGAGGTCGAAGACCCGGTACATGAGGGCGTGCCGAAGCTCCGCCCCGCTGGTGTTCGCGAGTACGAAGACCCCGACGCCGCGCTCGGGAAGCATGCCCGCCAGGGCGGTCATTCCGCGAATGCTCCCCGTGTGCATGACCACGTGCTCATGGCCGTAGTCATGGATGAACCAGGCCAGGCCATAGGTGAAGAAGCGGGGCTCGACGAGGGTCATGGTCGGGTACATCGAGGCCGGCGCCATGACCTGCGGGGTCAGGATCTCGCGCAGCGTCTCGGCTTCGATGATGCGGACCCCGTCGAGCTCGCCCCCGTTCAGGTTGAAGCGGAGCCAGCGGGCCATGTCGTCGACGCTCGACCAGACCGAGCCCGCCGGGCCCACCTGGTCCACCGGCAGGTTCGTGGTCAGGCGGATCGTGCCGCCGGTGACGAGGTGCGGCGATGCCACGTTGGACTGCCCCTCGAGGCGCGCCAGCGTGGCCTCGGTGGCGTGCATGCCCAGGGGCTCGAAGATGCGGGTGTGCAGGAAGGCATCCCAGGGCATGCCCGAGGCGGCCTCGATCACCGCGCCCGCCACGGCATACATCACGTTCTGGTAGATGAAGGAGGACCGAAGCGAATACACCGCTTCGAGTTCCGCAACGCGGCGCAGGATGTCCTCGGCGGAGAGTCCCGGCTGGCTCCAGATCTGGTCGATGTTGGGAAAGCCGGCGCGGTGTATGAGCAGGTCACGCACCGTGATCTCCCGGGTGATGTACGGGTCCGCGACCCGGAACCAGGGCAGGTAGGTAATGACCGGTGCATCCCACGCGACGGCGCCCTCGTCCACCAGGATGCCCAGCGCCACCGAGATCATGGCCTTCGTGGTGGAGCCGATGGCGAAGCGGGTGCCCGCGTCGACCGCCTCGGCCTGCTCGATGTTCCGAAGCCCGTAGCCCCGGGCGAAGACCACGCTGTCGCCCGCCACGATCGCCACCGCGAGCCCCGGCAGGTTCCAGTCGTCGACCGCGCCCGCGATGTAGCGATCGAGGGCCTGGAGCGCCTGGGCATCGACCGGGGCGTGGGCCTGGCCCGGGGTCGGGGCGCGGTCCTGGCCCTGGAGGGGGCCCGGCAGCCCCGCTCCGCATCCCACGAAGAGCGCGAGCCCGAGGGCGAGGGTCACGGAAGGGGGCCGGCGGCGGGGCCGGGATCGTGCCGTGCGCATGGGCCGTCCTGGATCAGGGGGGCGTGCGAGCAGGGGTGTCGCGGACAAGAGTAGGGGATGCGAAGGGGGGTCGGCAAGCGGATTCCGAAGGGCGGTATCCAGAACGGTATCCCGATAGGGGTCCGTGCGGGGTGGCCGGCGCCCTTCCTCCGCCGGCGCGACTCCGAGAGATTGTGACCTCCTCGAACCCGGGATGCACCATGTCCGATTCCCCCTTCCGCCTATGGGTCGATGCCGATGCGGCGCCCCGCGATGTGAAGGAGATCGTGTTCCGGGCCGCGGCCCGCCTCGAGCTCGAGGCCATCTTCGTGGCGAACCACCGGATTCCGCTGCCGCTGAACAACCCCTGGGTGCGGGCGGTGCGGGTGGCCGGGGGGCCGGACGTGGCCGATGCGCACATTGCCGACCAGGCCGCGCCCGAAGACTTGGCCATAACCGCCGACATTCCCCTGGCCGCGCGCCTCGTGGAAAAGGGGGTGCTCGTGCTCGATCCCCGTGGGGACGTGTATACCGAGGCCAACATCGGCGAGCGGCTCTCCATTCGCGACTTCATGGACGGGCTCCGCAGCACCGGGGTCGAGACCGGCGGGCCCGGCGCCTTCGGCGAGCGCGAGAAGCGGGCCTTCGCGAACGCGCTGGACCGGGCGCTGACCGAGCGGATGCGGGGGCGGGGGCGGTAGCGGCGGCGGTTACGGCGGCGGTTGCGGTCGCCGGGCCGCAACCGGTCCGGGCGCGGCCGGGGTGAGAAGAAATCGTGCCTCGGGGGGTCGCGGTTGGCCGAACCGCGAATGTTTCCCGGAGTTCGGTAAGGATTCTGCCGTCGAAGCATGGCGCGGCGATCGAGGGTGCGGGTTCTGATCGCGTAGCGAGAAGGATTCGATTCTCGGGCAGTTCGGGACCACTTGGGGCGGCTTTCTTCTCGGCGGGCCGGCGGGCCGGCGGTTCGGTTGTTCGGTGGTCTGCTGGTGCGGTGGTCTGCTGGTGCGGTGGCCTGGCGGTCCGGTGGGTCGACGGCCCGGCGGTGCGGTCGTCCGAAGGGTCACCCGGCGACCCGTGCGCTCACGTTCCGCACGTGCTGAAACTAGGAAACGTGCCGGCCGTGCAGCGGCCGGCTCCACACCACCGCCTTCCGCTCCATTTGCCCCGCGCGCCGGACGGGCGCATTGTGCTCGATCACGACCCCCTGGCAAAGGAGCGGCGATGATCGTTCTCGACCTGAAGGAGCAGGGAGAGAAGCTGACCTTTTTCGGTCCCCCGGACCCGAACGCGCCGGCGGTGGATTTCGAGTGCACGATCGCGGCGGGGAAGATGGGTCCCGACCCGCACATTCACCCCATGCAAACCGAGACTTTCCGGGTCACGAACGGCCGGATGCTGGCCGTCGTGGACGGCGAGGCGCGCGAGATCGGGACCGGCGAGGTCCTGGTCGTGGCGCCGGGGCAGCTGCACACCTTCTCGAACCCGGATGC
>JBJHBX010000254.1:0-4858 GCA_050485725.1 Gemmatimonadales bacterium
TGGCCATCGGCCAGGCCCTCGACGTGAAGGTCCTGGACATCGACTGGGACCGCGAGCGGATCTCGCTGGGGCTGAAGCAGCTCCTCCCCTACCCGTGGACCGAGATCGACCGGAAGTACCCCGTGGGCGCCCGCGTCCGGGGGAAGGTCGTCTCGATCACGAACTACGGGGCCTTCGTCGAGCTCGAGAAGGGTGTCGAGGGGCTCGTCCACATCTCCGAGATGTCGTGGACGCGGAACATCCGTCACCCGTCGAAGCTCGTCACCATCGGCGACGAGATCGAGGCCGTGGTGCTGAAGGTGGACTCGGAAGACGAGAAGATCTCCCTCGGCATGAAGCAGATCGAGGAGGATCCGTGGCTTTCGCTGCCGATGAAGTACCCCACCGGAACCCGCCTCGTCGGGAAGGTGCGGAACCTGACCTCGTTCGGCGCCTTCGTCGAGATCGAGCCGGGAATCGACGGCCTGGTCCACGTGTCCGACATGTCGTGGACGCGCCGGATCGAGCACCCCTCCGAGGTCGTGCAGAAGGGGCAGGACCTGGAGGTCATGGTCCTCGACATCGACGCCGAGAACAAGCGGATCTCGCTGGGCGTGAAGCAGCTCCAGGACGATCCGTGGCCGGCGATCTCGGTCCGCTTCGCCCCCGGGGTCGAGTGCGAGGGCACGGTGGCCCGGGTGCAGGACAAGGGCGTCGTGATGGACCTGGGCGACGACATCGAGGGCTTCGTGCCCGCGTCGCACGCGGCCATCGACGATCCCGACCGGCTCGAGGGGTACTTCCACGAGGGTGATTCGGCGGACCTGCGCGTGCTCGAGTCCGACGCGAGCAACCGCCGCATCGTGCTCGAGGTGACCACGGCGCCCGAGTGGCGTCCGCGGAAGGAGGTCGAGCCGGCCGAGGCAGCCGACGGCGAGCCCGATGCGGATGCCGATGCCGAGGGCGTCGAGGCTTCGGCCGATGAGGCCCCCGCCGCGGAGGCGGAAGCCGCGGTCGAGGTCGAGGCGGAGGCCGCGGTGGAGGTTGAGGCCGAGGCCGAGCCTGAAGTCGAGGCTGAGGCTGAAGTCGAGGCCGAGCGGGTTGCGGAGGCCGAGCCGGTGGCCGAGGCCGATGCGGAGCCTGCGGCCGAGTCCGAAGAGGACGAGGTTTCCGCCAAGGGCTGAGGCCGGGCACCCCGCGGGCCCCACGGGGTTCAACACGGGGTCCGTCCCCGGAAGAAGGCCGCCCGGACGCCCGTCGTCCGGGCGGCCTTTCGCATTCGGCTCCACTCCACGACCACCGAGTCCCTCCGAGGAGATCGACGTACATGCCTGGAACCCGACAAGGAGCCGCCGACCGCCGCCGCCCGGAGGCCCTCGCCGCCGGGCCGTGGCGCCTGTCCCCAGCCGCACTCCTGGTGGCCGTGGCGATCGTCGCACCCGGCTGCACCCTCGTCGGTGCAGGTCCCGCCGCACCTCCCGCGCCCGCCGTGATCGACGGACCGGCCATTGCCGCCGGGGCCTCGTCGGCCGAGCGCGACCGGGCCGCCGCCGACCTGATGAACGAGGGCGAGGCCCGGCTTGCGCGGGGCGATGCCGCCGGGGCGCGGACGCTGGCCCGGGAGGTCGTGACGCGGTATCCGGAGGCGCGGGGCGCATCGCGGGCGCTCTGGATCGAGGCCCGGGCCGAGCGGGGGCTGGGGGACTGGGAAGCGGCCGAGAACGCCGCCGGCCGCTTCATCGACCTTGCAGGGATGAACACCGCCGAGGGCGCCGCGGCGCAACTCCTCCGCTCCGAGGCGCGCTTTCGGGGCGGTCGTACGGGTGCGGTGGAAGCGCTCTTCCAGCTTCCTGCGCCGACCCGGGACCCGGTCCGAAGCGACGCGACGCGGCTGGCCCGCGAGGTCGCGGGCGCAATGGACGACCCCTCGCTCCGGGACCTGATGGAGGAGGCGCCCCGCCACCCCTGGCTCCTCCCCGTCTTCCAGGTCGAGCTGGCCGAGCGTCGGGCGCTCGTGGGCGACACCGAGGGGGCGCGGAGGCTCGCCGAGGGCGCGCTTCTCCTGGAGCCGGTTGCGGGCGACCGGGAGCGGGCGAGCCGGATCCTGGCCGGCGAGGTGGCTCGCCCCGAGGGTGCCGGCGCCCGGGTGTCCGGCGTGCTCGGGGTGATCCTGGCCGACGAGGGCTCTCCGGGGATGCGGCAGCTCTCGCAGCAGGTCCGCGACGGGGTCGAGGTCGCGCTCCTCGACGAACGGTTCCGCGGGGGCGTGCAGCTCCGGGCCGCCGAGGACGGGGGGAGCTCGGCCCGTTCCGCCGCGGCCATCGGCGCCGTCGAGGAAGGGGCGGCCTTCGCGGTGCTGGGCCCCCTGTCGGACCCGGGGGTGGTGGAGGCGGCGCGCGCTCGCCGCCGGGGGGTTCCCATCGTCTCGCCGACGGCCCGCGCCCTCCCCGCCGGCCTCGAGGGCGTCTACTCCATTGCGGGGGCGGACCCCCGGGCCTCGCAGGCGCTGGCGGACCAGGCCTGGCGCGACGGCATGCGGCAGGTGGTCATCTTCCACCGGAACGACCGCGAGGAGATCGCGGAGTACGAGTGGTTCCGGCAGGCCTTCGAGGCTCGAGGCGGGCAGGTCATGCGCAGCTGGAGCTACAACCCGGGCGCCACGACCTTCCAGGAGCAGCTCCAGGCCATCGCCCGGCTCCAGCCCCGGGGACTCGTCGTCTTTCTCCCCCCGGAGGACGTGGAACTGGTGGCCCCGCAGCTCGCCTTCTACGGGGTGGACGACGTCGAGGGGCTCCACATCTACGGCGGTACCGCGTGGACGACGCAGGGCGTGTTGCAGGGCGTCCCGGTGCGCCACACCGATGGCGTCCGCTCGGTGGCATCGCACGTGGGGAGCGGCTTCGGACCTGAGTGGGACCGCTTCGTCACGGCCTACGAGGCCCACTTCCAGCGCACCCTGCGGAACCCCGTACCGGGGCTCGGATGGGATGCCGCACGGATCGTCCTCGAGGCCGCCCTGATCGGGGGAAGCACCCCCGAGGGGGTGGCGCGCGGGCTCCGGGAGATCCGCGACCTTCCCGGCGCCACGGGCACCTTCAGCTGGATCGACGGCCGACTGAGCCGAACCTACTACCCGGTTCGCATCGAGAACCGGGCCCTGGTTCCCCTTTCCGAAGAGCGCTGACCCACGCATGTCCATGGATGCACGCATCGCCGAGCTGAACCGGCTCCGCGAGGAGACGCTGAAGGGCGGGGGCGAGGCCCGCATGAAGGCCCAGCACGAACGGGGCAAGCTCACCGCCCGGGAAAGGATCGACCTGCTCCTGGACGAGGGCTCCTTCGTGGAGCTCGACCGCTTCGTGACGCACCGGTCCTCCGATTTCGGGCTCGACGAGAACCGGGTGCTCGGCGACGGGGTCGTGACGGGCTACGGCACGGTGAACGGCCGCCTGGTCTACCTCTTCTCGCAGGACTTCACGGTGCTCGGGGGCTCGCTCTCGGAGACCCACGCCGAGAAGATCGTGAAGATCATGGAACTGGCGGTGAAGACGGGTGCCCCGGTCATCGGGCTGAACGACTCCGGGGGCGCCCGGATCCAGGAGGGCGTCGTGTCGCTCGGTGGCTACGCCGACATCTTTCTCCGGAACACCCTGGCCTCGGGGGTCGTGCCGCAGCTCTCGGTCGTGCTCGGCCCCTGCGCCGGGGGCGCGGTGTACTCGCCGGCCATTACCGACTTCGTCTTCATGGTGCGGGGCACGAGCTACATGTTCGTGACCGGGCCCAGCGTCGTGAAGACGGTGACCCACGAGGACATCGACATGGAGGGGCTCGGGGGCGCCGACGTGCACGCGTCGAAGTCCGGGGTGGCGCACTTCGCCCACGACTCCGAGGCGGAGTCGCTCGGGGCGGTGCGGGAGCTCCTCCGCTTCCTTCCGCAGAACAATGCCGAGTCCCCGCCCGAGGGGGCGGGAGGTGCGCCACCGGCCGACGCGGTGGCGAGACTCCTCGACGTGGTGCCCGACAACCCCAACCGCCCCTACGACATGCACGACGTGCTCCGGGCGGTGGTGGATGACGGAGCGTTCTTCGAGGTGCACGCCGCCTTCGCGCCGAATCTGCTCGTGGGTTTCGCCCACGTCGGGGGACACGCGGTGGGCATCGTGGCCAACCAGCCCGCCGTGCTCGCGGGGGTCCTCGACATCGATGCCTCGGTGAAGGGCGCGCGCTTCGTCCGGTTCTGCGACGCCTTCAACATTCCGCTCGTGGTCTTCGAGGACGTTCCGGGCTTCCTTCCCGGGGTCTCGCAGGAGCACGGGGGGATCATCCGCCACGGTGCGAAGCTCCTCTTCGCCTTCGCCGAGGCCACGGTGCCGAAGCTGACGGTGATCACGCGGAAGGCCTACGGGGGCGCCTACGACGTCATGAACTCGAAGCACATCCGGGGCGACCTCAACCTGGCCTGGCCCACCGCCGAGATCGCGGTGATGGGGCCGAAGGGAGCGGTGGAGATCCTCTTCCGGAAGGAGATCGCCGAGGCCGACGACCCGGAGGCGGCCATGGAGGCGCGCATCCAGGAGTACCGCGACATGTTCGCGCACCCCTACGTGGCCGCGGCCCGGGGGTTCGTGGACGACGTGATCGACCCGCGGGAGACCCGCGACCGCCTCGTTTCGGGGCTCGACATGCTCCGGAACAAGCGCGACCGGAACCCCCCGTCAAAGCACGGCAACATCCCCCTCTGAGGCAGACCCTGCGTCCAGGGCCTCCGGAAAGCAGAGCCGGAAGGTCGTGCCAAGGTCCACCTGGCTGTCGACGGTGATCTCGCCTCCTGCCTGCTTCACGATGCCGTAGACGGTGCTGAGCCCCAGGCCCACGCCCT
>JBJHBX010000255.1:0-4850 GCA_050485725.1 Gemmatimonadales bacterium
AATGGCAGGCCGGTCCTCGGCGGTGGGAAAGCCCCGCTCGCAGGACAGGAGCGCCAAGGTCAAGGCCGCTGCGAGAAGGGGGCGTGGGGATATCGGGATGCGCATGCGGTGGAAGGTGTCCAAGGGGCCGTCCGCGGGTCAACCCGCCGCCCCGAGCGAGGAGGCGAAGGGGCTCCCCGGCGTCCCCCCCCGGGCGGGGACGGCGCGGTTGCCGGAGACGACGATTGCCGGGTAGTTTCAGCGGGTTCTACGCCGGCGCCCGCCCGTTCGGTCCCGCCGGACCTTCCATGTCCCGTTCCCCCGGGCCACCATGCGTCGTGCGTTTCGCCTCTCCATTCCCGCACTCGTTCTTCTTGCCGTCCCCCTCGCATCCCCGGGATTCTCGACGGGGGTACTCCTCGCGGGTGGCGCTCTCGAGGCCCAGTCCCCGCGGTCCCAGGTCCCGTCGCCCGCCGAGGTGCTCGGATACGAGATCGGGGAACGGTTTCCCACGGTGGCCGAGGTGGAGCGGTACATGCGGACGCTGGCGGAAGCATCGCCGCTGGTGACGGTGGACAGCTACGGAACCACGCACGAGGGCCGCCCCCTCCTCCAGGTCGTCGTGGCCGCCACCCGGTTCAGGAACGACCTGGAGGGGATCCTGGCGAGGAACGCCGAACTCGTCGATCCGGAGACGCCCGAGGCCCGGGCGCGGGAGATCGCGGCCTCGAACCCGGCGGTTCTCTACTTCACCTACGGGGTGCACGGGAACGAGAGTTCGTCGCCCTCGGCGGCCCTCTGGACCGCATGGGACCTCGCGGCGGGTGCACCCGAGGTGGCGGGCGTGCTCGACTCGGTGGTCGTCGTGATGGACCCTGTGGCGAACCCGGACGGGTACGACCGCTACGTGAACCACTGGCGGTCGACGCGCCTCGCACGGGCCAACACGAGCCCCGGTACCCGCGAGCGGAGGGAGCCGTGGCCCGGGGGGCGACCGAACCACTACCTCTTCGACCTGAACCGCGACTGGGCGTGGCTGACCCAGCTCGAATCGCGCGCCCGCGCCGTCCGTTTCGCACGCTGGAATCCGCAGGTCCACGTGGACTTCCACGAAATGGGCTTCGAGTCGTCGTACTTCTTCTTCCCGGCGGCGACGCCCATCAACCCGATCTACCCCGCCCACATCCTGGACTGGGGCCGCCGTTTCGGCGAGGGGAACGCCCGGGCCATGGACCGCGAGGGGCTCCTGTACTACACGGCCCAGAACTTCGACCTCTTCTACCCGGGGTACGGCGACTCCTGGCCCTCGCTGGTCGGTGCGGTGGGCATGACCTACGAGCAGGGCGGGGGAAGCGGGGCGAGCGCACAGGTGGAGCGCCGCGATGGCACGGTCCTGACGCTCGCCGACCGGGCCTTCGGGCACCGGACCACCGGCGCCGCGACCCTCCGCACCGCAGCCGAGGGGAAGACCGACCTCCTGCTCGGCTTTGCCGGGTTCCACCGGAACATCGACGAGGGGCTCGCCGACACCTACCTCGTTCCCGGCGAGGATATCGGGCGGATCGAGGCGCTGGTGGAGCTCCTCCTTCGCCACGGCATCCGGATCGAGCGGCTCGAGGCCGACGCCCGGATCGAGTCGGAGCCGCACCCGGGCTACTCGGCTCGCGCCACCTTCCCCGAGGGGACGATCAGGGTCCCGGCCCGGCAGCCGCGGGGCCGGCTGGCCGGGGCACTTCTCCGGGCCGACAACCCCCTCGACGGGACCTCCTCCTACGACATCACCGCATGGGCGCTCCCCTATGCCTACGGGGTCGAGGCGCACGCGTCCACGGCACGCCCGGGCGGGGACTGGGTCCCGATGAACGAGGTCGATGTCCGGCTCGATCGGCCCCTCGCGGCCCGGGGTACCTACGGCTATCTCCTTCCCCCGGCGCTCCACCATGCACCGGCGCTCATCCGCTTTCTGGAGGGCGAGGGGAGGGCCTTCGCCATGGCCGACACCTTCCGGCTCGAGGGCGTCGCCTACCCGCGTGGCACCCTCTTCTTCCCGCAGGGCCGGAACGACGAACTGGACCGGCGCCTCGAGGAGAGCGGACTCGGCGGGCTCGTGACCCCCATCTCGACGGGGCTCAGCATGAGCGGGATCGACCTCGGCACGAACGACCAGCGGGCGCTCCGGCTCCCCCGGGTCCTCCTTCTCGGGGGCGAGGGCACGGCGTCCACGGGATTCGGCGCCCACTGGCACTTTCTGGAGGAAGTGCTCGACCTGCCCTTCGATGCGGTGAACGTGGGCGACGTGGGCTCGGTGGAGCTGTCGCGCTACGACGTCGTCCTGGTCCCGCCCGGGAACCCGGTGGGTACCCTCGGTGAATCAGGGGTGGAGAGGCTGCGAGGATGGATCCGTTCCGGCGGCACCCTCGTGGCCTCGGGGAACGCGGCGCAGCGCCTTGCCGGTCCACTGGCCGATGTCGGGGAGCGAACGACCCTCGACGAGTCCGAGCCGGACCGCGACGAGCGCCTCGCCCGGGCCCTTCGCACGCGGCAGGAACGCGCGGACGAGGCCTGGGCGGAGCGGGTGCCCGGGACGATCCTGGGCGTGTCGCTCGACCCCGCGCACCCGCTGACCTGGGGTGCCGCGGCGGGAGGTGCGGGGCCTGACCGCATGTTCGTGCTTTCGTCGGGGGTGGGGTTCGAGCCCTCGGACGACGCGGAAACCGTCGCGTGGTTCCCGGAGGGGCTCGACCGCATCTCCGGGGTGATCTCGGAACGCAACCTGGAGCGGCTCGATCGCTCCGCATGGCTCATGGAGCGCCGTCTGGGCAGCGGAAAGGTGATCCTCTTCGCCGACGACCCGGTCTTCCGCGGGTTCTGGTACGGCGCGCTCCCCCTCTACGTGAACGCCATCCTGCTTTCGCCCCGGTTCTGAGTCGGGTTCCGGCCAGGCCTGGGGCTCGAACGGACGATCTCCAATCAACCTCGAGGCCCGCACATGTCGACGCCGTCCGTGATCCGATCCCGTTCCGTCTCCGGTCGCCGTGCGGCTTCCCCCCTCGGGGGGCTGGGGCTGCCCACGGTCGCCCTCGCGGCGATCGCCGTGACGGCCACCTCCTGCGCGGTCAACCCGGCCACCGGCCAGCGACAGTTCGTGCTGATGACGGAGTCGCAGGAGATCCAGATGGGGCGGGAGGCGGACCAGGACATCTCGCAGGCCATGGGGCTCTATGACGACCCGGAGCTTCAGCGATACGTGCAGACGCTGGGGGAGCGAATGGCGCGGCAGTCGGAGCGCCCGGAGCTGCCGTGGACGATCCGGATCCTCGACGACCCCGTCGTGAACGCCTTCGCGCTGCCCGGCGGATTCCTCTACGTGACGCGGGGAATCATGGCCCACTTCAGCTCCGAGGCCGAGCTGGCCGGCGTGATCGGGCACGAGATCGGGCACGTGACGGCCCGCCACGGGGTCCAGCAGGTGAGCCGGGCGGGGCTCGCCCAGATCGGACTGGGGCTGGGGGCCGTCCTCGCCCCCGAGTTCGCCGGCGTCTTCGATGCGGCAGGCGCCGGGCTCGGCCTCCTCTTCCTTCGCTACGGGCGCGACGCAGAGCGACAGGCCGATGACCTGGGGCTCCAGTACATGACCCGGGAGGGGTTCGACCCCCGCGAAATGGCGGCCACCTTCGAGATGCTCGCCAGGGCGTCGGGGGCCGAGGACGGAGAGCGGATCCCAGGCTTCCTTTCGACGCACCCGGACCCCCTTGAGCGCCGCGACCGGATCCTGGCCCGCGTCGAGGCCGGCGAGGTGTCGGGGAGCCGCATCGAGCGGGAGAGCTACCTTCGCCGCATCGCCGGCATGCCCTTCGGCGAGAACCCTCGCGAGGGGTTCTTCCGGAGCGGGCGCTTCCACCATCCGGAGCTGGCCTTCCGGATGGACTTCCCGCAGGGATGGCGGACGCTCAACCAGAAGACCGCGGTGCAGGCCGTGAGCCCCGACCAGGACGCCATGCTCGTCCTCTCGATCGTTCAGGCGGCCTCGGCCACCGCCGCCCGGGACGCCTTCGCGCGGGCCGAGGGGATCTCGGCCGGGAACGCCCGCACCCAGTCCACCGGCGGGCTTCCCTCCGCCCAGGTCGACTTCCAGGCGCGAACCCAGGACGGCGGCACCCTCCGTGGGACCGCGAACTTCGTCGAACACGGTGGCGCAGTCTACCGGATCCTGGGCTATGCGCCCGAGGCCCGATGGGCCGCCCGGGAGAGCGCGCTACGTTCGGCGCTCGGGAGCTTCGCCCGCGAGACCGACGCGGCCATCCTCGCCGCGCAGCCGGCTCGCCTCGAGCTCGTCACCCTTCCCGAGGCCATGACGCTCGAGGGGTTCCACCAGCGCTTTCCCTCCACCGTCGACATCCAGGTCATCGGCACGATCAACCGGGTTCGCCCCGGCCAGCCGATCGCCGCCGGCACGCTCCTGAAGCGGGTCACCGGCGGAAACCTTCCCTGAGGTACCCGTTGACGCCGGGCCCCGCCGCCGCGAATCTCCGGGCGAGCGGAGACCCCCGGCGTGCACGCCACCCGGGGCGCCGAGTAGCCCCGCTCCCCGCCCACCCGCATCCGGAGCCGTCGGACATGCGCACCCCATCGGAAGACTCACGCCGCACGAGTTTCCTCCGACCGGGAGCCCTTTCGCATGTCCACGACGTCGACTCCGTATCTTTCCGCCCAGGGCGTCTCCTGCCGCCTTCCTGACGGGCGCCTCCTCTTCCGCGACCTGACCCTCGGCTTCGACCGGGGTGTGACTGCCATCGTCGGGCCAAACGGGTCCGGGAAGAGTTCGCTGGTCCGCATCCTCGCGGGTACCCTGGCTCCCACCTCGGGCCGCG
>JBJHBX010000256.1:0-4843 GCA_050485725.1 Gemmatimonadales bacterium
AGAACGAGGCCGGAAGCCGCACTCCGGAACCGAGGGTCAGGGCGCGTCGCTCGACCACCGAGGCCGCTCGCACGCCGTCCAGGAAGGCCAGGTCGTCGGCGCGCCCCAGGCCGAGCCGGAACCCCGCTCCCGCGTCGACGGCCTCGCGGAAGAAGGCCGACACGATCCCGTCCTGCAGCACGAGGCTGACGGGGCTGAGCGCCCGCCCGATCCGCTCGACGGTGCCCGGCCGAGGCGGAGGCCTCCCCTCCTCGTCGGGTGCGGCCGCGGGGCCGAAGAAGGCCACGCCCGGGTCCACCACGGCCCCGACCCGGAACTCCCGGTCCACCCGTACGTTCCGGAGCAGGTCGCCGGCCTCGACAAGCGGAACCGCGGGCACCCGGACCAGCCCTGCGTTCCGGTCCTCGCCGTAGCGACTCTGGCCGCTGAGCTCGGTGCGAATTCCCCGCACCGGTTCCGGCCGCATCCCCACCCTTACCAGGAGCTGGCGGCGGGTCTCCCAGCCCAGGTCGATGCCGGCAATGTTCCGCCGCTCTGCCTCGAGGAGGGCCAGGACCCTGGGGTCGAAGGTCGCGTCGAGGGGATCCAGGAGGTCCCGTTCGGTCAGGAGGTCGACCGACGCCGTCACGGTTCCCCCCGGCTGGAAGGCGACCCTGGCCCGGGTGTCGAGCCAGGCCTCGGGGGCCCGGTCGGTCACCCCCGGGTCGCCCGGATCGTCCCGGATCGTCCCGAGGAAGCGTGTCACCTCGAGGGTCCGCCTCCGAAGCGAGGTTCCGGCCCGGAGCTCGGTGGGGGTCCAGCGGAACCGGGCCTCGTTCACCCTGCGCGCGGCCCCCGGGGGAAGGAAGATCCGGACGACCGGCTCGAGCAGCCCGGGCACGAGCTCCGCGGTCCGGGGGGCAGGTCGGAGCTCGAACGCGAGCCCGGCCTCGGCTCCGGCGGCCCGGGACTCGCTGGTGAGCGTCTGCACCGCCGAGCGGGTCAGGGCGAACCGGGCCTCGATCGCCGCGAGGACGCGGTCCACGGCGGGGAGCCCCGTGTCGGCGTCGGTTCGCAGCGTCAACGCGGCCCGCGTCTCGCGTACCCCGCCGGCGCGCAGGCCCGGGATGGCCCGGGCCTCGAGGTCGGTCCCCGCCAGGAAGAACGGGTCGTCGGCGGTGCGGAAGTGCGAGACCGAAAGGGGGAGGTCGACGGCCCAACGGCTGGGAAGGGCCGCGCCGAGCTGAAGCGAACCCGAAAGGTTCAGGACCCCCTCGTCCTGGTAGTCGGGGCCCTCCTCCAGGGTGCGGAAGCGGGGCGAGCTTCCCTGGTAGCCGACCCGGGCCTGGTAGGCACGGCCCCCGTCGAGCTCGGCCACCAGGTGACGGGCGTGGCCTGGGGTGCGGACCCCGGCTCCCAGGCGGAGCTCGTTGAACCAGACCTCGCCGTCGGCGGGAAGCCCCCCGGGGTTCCACACCCCGAGCGAGATCTCGCGCACCGCCGCCAGGTTTGGTGCGCGGGCACGGTCGGTCATCACGACGGCGTAGGTGGAATCGGCGCTCCAGACCTGGACCGGGGCATCGCGGGCGGAGGTGGGCCGAGCCAGGAGTGCCTCTTCGGCCCGGCGGCGCAGCCGGATCCATTCGTCGAACTCCAGGATGCGCTCCGGGAGCCAGTCCGACGGCAGCACGCCCCGGGGGTCGAGGGCAGGCTCGAGGGGGGCGGCCCAGAGGTAGAAGTTCTCCGGATCGCTCCCGACCTTGACGAAGACCCTGAGGTCCTCGGGGCCCGGGCCGAAGTCGCCCTCACGCGCCAGCGCCCACAGCCGCATCTCACCGTACCCCAGGAAGTCGCGCGGGCGCTGGAAGAAGCGCGAGTAGACCTCGACCCGGTCCCCGCCCGAGAGGCCCCGGACCCGGAGCCCGAGTGACTTTTCCGAGATCTCGACGCCCCGCCCCCCCACCGCCGAGGCCGGGTCGTCGAGCTGTTCGAGCACCCCCGGCGGCGCCTGGTAGGCGGTGCCCTCGGTCAGCACGCTCACCGGGGTCACCTCGAAGCTCGCTGCGATCGAGACGGTGTCGCCCCCGAGCCCCCGCAGCACGCCCTCGCCCCCCCGCTTGGCCCACCTGGACCCCACGAAGCGCATGCGTGCCAGCGTCAGGCGCGACTCCCGCGGGCCCACGACGGTCACACGCAGGAACTGGATCGCCCGCCAGTCGGCGGCGGTGAAAGCGCCCCCGGGGAAGAACGCGTCCGGGCCGCGCAGCGGAATGCGGTAGAGGCGGAACCGGGTCCCCGTCTCCTGCCGGCTCCGCACGAGGTACGGTGAGCTCCCGTCGAGCCGGACCACGTAGCGCGCCGCCCGCTCCTCGGTGTCGAGCACGCCGTTCCCGTTCAGGTCCTCGCTGTCTCGACGGCCGTTCCCGCGGGTGCAGTTGGCGTTCCGGTCCCCGATCGGATAGACCCGGCCCGGCTCCGCCTGGCAGCTCCCCGGCCACAGCCCGCGCTGATCGGCCTCGCGGTCCCAGATCTCGCCCCGCAGCGGGTCGGCCTCCTGGTCCAGCGTCCCCAGCCCCCACGGGCGCCCGGTGTCGTCGCGGAATCCCGAGGTCCGCCCGGCGTCGTCGATGAAGAAGGCGTCCTCGCTGACGGCGCCCAGGTCGAGGACCAGGTGCAGGGCGTCCCCTTCCGCCACGTAGAAGTCCAGGAACTCCGCCTGGGAGAGATCCGCACCCGTGGCACCCAGGAGCGTCGTGACCGAACGCCACCGGGGGGAGGCGTGCATCGTTCCCGGCGTTCCCCCGAACGAGAGCAGGAGCCCCGGCTCGCGGGTCTCGGTTCCCACGATGGAGATCTGGCGGTCGATGTCGGAACGGGGAAAGAAGCCCTCGAACACCCCGAGCGAGTCACCCTGCGGCCCCGTTTCGACCCAGCTGTGCTGCCAGACCAGGGGGAGTGCTCCCGCCACGTCGAACAGCGGCGGTGCCGCGGCCCCGAGCCCCTGCGCCGAGGCGGGCGCACTCCCGAGGTGCCAGTTCGACGCGAGAAGCGAGACCGCCCGCTCGTCGCCGGCGTCGAAGTCGTCGAGGTATGCATCGCCGGAAACGTTCGGGTTGGGGAGCGAGACGGCGGCCTCCGCCTCGATCCTGAGCTCGCCGCCCCCGGTCGGCAGGTCGCCGTCCCCGGCTCCCAGGAGCCACCGGGCCAGGCGGTCCGCCGGTGCCGCACCCCATGCCATCCGGGTCCGCACGCCGAGCATCCCCGCCGACGAGGGCTCTGCGCCGAAACGGGGCCGGTTCAGGACCTCCTGCTCGGCCTGGTAGAGGCCGAGGAAGTCCAGCGTCCCCTGCTCGCCGAGCTCGACGCGTGCACTCCCTCCCAGGAGCGTCGTGGGCCGTGGGCGGAAGAGGGAGGCCTGTTCCCAGGTGATGCGGAGTCGGTCCGACGAACTGCGGGCCAGCAGGAACTCCGGCTGGAGAAGGGTGACCATGCCCATTTCCGGCTCCAGGAGGTAGTCCACCCCAGGCCTGAGGAGCCGGTCCCCGAGATAGATCCGTTCGCTTCCCTCGAGGATGCCGAACCCCCCGATGGGAAAGCTGGCCGCCACCCCGGTGCTCCGGGTGCGGAGCGTAAGGTTCATGCGGAAGCGCCCGCCCGCGTCCCGCTCCAGCGGATCCTCGGCCTCGTAGATCCGGCGGTTCGCGTTGGTCCCGAGCAGCTCCCGCACCTGCCCCGCACCGAGACCGGCCGACGGGAGGGGTGGGGGCTCGAGGAAGGGACGGAGTGTGGGAAAGATCAGGAAGGTCCCCGTGATCCCGGCTTCGAGCGGATCGTCACCCCCGGGCTGGAAGAGGGCCCGGCGGTCCACCTGTTCGAAGGGGGCATCCCCGTCGAGGCCGAAGACCCGGAGGAACGAGATCCGGCGCCCCGAGGGCGCCTCGACCGCGGTGCGGCCTCCGCTCTCCTCGCCGAGCGAGATCGCGAGCTCGAGGGCGTCCAGCTCCACCTGGTCCGAAGCCGAGAGGCGGTAGAGCTGCCGGAGCTCCCGCTCCCAGGTGGGCCGCCCGGGCTGGTGGCGGGGTGCGGTGGCCCGCAGCAGCCTCAGCGACGGGATCCCCCCCTGGTTGAGGATCCGTTCGGGATTGTAGTCCCCGATCGTGTCGCCGAGCACGTTGATGTAGCTCACGGCCAGCGCCTCGTCCGGCCGCAGCGGGATCCGCAGCCCGACCCAGAGCCCCGACGGGTGCAGGTAGTAGTCGACGCCCGGGCGCAGGTACCGGAACCACCCCGACTCCCGCACCGTCTCGGGGATGCCCGGGGCCCCACTCTCGAGCGAGGCCTCGGCGCGCACGTACCCCTCCACCGGCTGCCGGAGCGCCGGGTCCCGCTCCATGCGCCAGAGCTGGATCGGCTCGATGCCTGGCGCCTGCAGCGGCGAGACGTCGCCGGGCCTGAGGTTCAGCACGTCGATGTGCGGGAAGGCGTCGATCTGCCTCGGGTTCACCAGGAAGAAGAACTGGCCCTGCACGTACTGGGCGTCCTCGATGACCAGGGTATCCTCGCGGACGAGGCCGTCCTCGCCCCCCCGAAGCCTGAACTCGCGCGTCTGGCGGGAGCCCTGCTGCTGTGCCACGACACCCTGGACCTCGACGGCCCCGGCCCCCGCGCGGGCCAGCAGCCCGAAGTTCCCGGCCGGTATGCCCCGGGTCAGGAAGCGCGAGTCCGGAAGGGAGAAGGTCACGTCGCCCAGCTCCACCCGCCGGAGCCGGTCCCCCTCGTGCCCCTGGAACCAGACCTGGAAGCGGTTCGCCCCCCCGAACTCGCGCGTCTGGTCGTAGTCCACGTCGAGGAAGAGGCGGTCCCC
>JBJHBX010000257.1:0-4839 GCA_050485725.1 Gemmatimonadales bacterium
TCCCAGCGCCCACGCCGCGTGCCCTCGTACGAGGGGTTCGGGGTCGTCGAGGGCCCGGGAAAGCAGGTCGACGGCCGTGGGGGGGACCTCCCCGGCCGGCAGGGAAGCGAGCCAGTTCCCGAGCGCCACGCAGACGTTCCGCGCGAACCCCGCTCGCCCCGCGCGGCGGATCGCCGACCCCCGGGAGAACGCCTCCCAGCGGTCCGGGTCGAGCGCCATCTCGAGGAGCGCGACGAGGGACGGTGCGTCGGTCCCGGGATGCGCCCGTACGTGGGTAGGGAGACGCGCCGGTGTGTCGGTACCGGCGGGCGCCGTGGCGTCGGTTTCGAGGTGCGCGGGGGCATCGGTGCCGGATGGCGGCGGCGTCTTGCTGGCGGGTTGCGGCGGCGGGGCGGTACCGGCGGGCACCGGTGCGTCGGCTCCGGAGGGCTCCGGAGCGACGGCCTCGTCCGTGAACGTCTCAGCTGAAACGTCCGGGGCCCCAACCGCCTCCACCCCCACCGGAGCCTCCCCCGGCCCCCGCGCCGCGTACCCCGGCTCCCGCGCCGGCTCGGCGAACCTCGTCGGAAACGGGCAAACCTCCTGGGTGTTGTACCGGCTGACCCGTTTTCGGATTCCGCTTGCGTCTGGCCAGCGAAGCCGTTGAGCAGTATTGGGATCGGTCCCACCGACCCGAACGCCTTTTCACCTTTCTGGCTCCTTGCTGTCCTGGATGAACGCCAAGCTCCACAACCTTGAACCCATCTGGAATCGCGAGGAGCCCAGAAAACCACACAGTCCCCGCGACGCCGTCCACCCGGACGCCCCGCTCACCTTTGAGCTGGATCGGCGCGGACACGGAATCATGGCGTAAAGCATGGGACGCAGGAAAGGAAGCCCCGGGATCCTCCTGGCACCCAGAGACGTCCGAGGCTCCTCAGGGCACCACGGTGAAGCGGGGGGAAATCGCGACGTGTGCTTCGACACCGTCGGCAGAGACCGACGTGTAATAGTCGACATTCCACCGATACGAGGTGCCCACCTCGAACCCCCAGCCTGGCGAACTCTGAGTGAGCTCATCCGGCGTCGTAACCTCGACCGCAAACCGGGCCTGGTCCCCGGAGTGCATGGGCGGATTCAGAGGTGGGCCTGGAAAGCACGCAGCGCTGCCCAAGTTGGACCACGTCACCAGGTCCCACTCGCCAGTCTCGGTCTCGTGCTCCAGGCGAATCCATCCGCATGGGGGAAACATGAGTGCTTCTCGGTTCGGCCAAACCGAGCCCGGCCCAAGGTTCCGAGCCGTGATCACGATCGTGTCGCCCAGCCGGTACTCGTTCCGGTCCAGCGCGATCTCGACTTCGCCGGGCAGGGAAGACAGATCCGTCGAGCTACTGCAGGACGAGAGAGCCGATGCCACCAGTACGGTCGCCAAGAGAGCTCCGACACGAGGGAGGCGTGGGGCCGGAACTGGCATGTCATCTCCAGTGCAAGAGAGCTGAACCGTCTACAGTTCAGTAAAAGCTGATGGGCTCAATCCCTAGGGGGTCAAGGTCCAGGAAGATGCCACCGAGGTTGCTCGCGGCGAATCGCGGACAGTATGCAATCCACCGCGAAGGAAACAGCGGATCCGGCCCTCCGGGACACGTCGGACCGGTTGGCACTCCAGCAAACACGGTGCCGACAATCTCGACCTGTGGGTCATTCGTGATCGTGAACACGGGCCCTCCGCTGTCCCCTGCACCCGCCTCGGCATCAACGAGCATCGCACACCGAATCGAATATCCCGGCGGTGGATTGTCCACCTTCACGGTGAAACATCCGTCAACCACCTCTCCACCCGTCCATCCCGTGGACCTGCCGACCTTCTCCACAATCTCTCCGTCGGTTACCCATTCCCACATGTAGGGCACCATATCGAAACGCGGAGTGGAGGAGTCGATCGTAAAGGTGTTGTTGTTCCGCCCAACGGGGCGCGCGATTCTCGCGGTGTCTCCGGAGGCGTAGGTATGATAGAGCGCGGTGGCTGCGTCTGAGTTGCGACATCCATTCGGGTCCTCGACGCACGGAAAGAGAGGCGTGTCGATGCCCTTGTTGCCTATACGATAGTAACTTACCGATTGAAAAGGGGCTATGTACGGCTGCTCATAGAATGTCACGTTGGTCGAGTCGAATGGTTGAAATGGAGTGTGACTGCAATGCGAAGCCACCAGGAAACCGTGCTCGTCGGGGTGCCCGGCCGGGCTTCTCACAATGTTCGGACCCATGGTGCAGACGGAGGAGCCATAGGCGATCTGGACCCCGCCAGGAACCGGTCGGATGCGGGAATGAAGGGTGGCCTGAAGTGGCACGCTCTTCCCAACGACCTCCACGATGAGCGCGCCGGCCGGAATCGAGAGGCGATCCGCGATCTCAAATGCGGTCGTACGATCGGCCGCCGAGCCCATTCCAAGATACACCGCGTTGTCATGAACCCGGACTCCGCTGAGCGTCGCGGTGCGTCCCTGCGCCCGCATCTCGATCAGGAGTTCGTCGAGCCACTCGTGCAAACGATCATGGGGCCATGTGGCCTTGGCGACCCGCGCCGTGGCGAGGTCGAAGTCGGTGCGCCCGTTGGTGTGAACCCGAGCCTGGATGATGGGTTCCGCTTCGAGCTCCAGGCGCGCCTCGGGCCACCGCTCCTCGTCCACCAGCAGGACGTTGAGGACTCCATCGCCATCGAAGAAGAGCCCCCCGAACCCGCCCGGAACACGCCGCGCGATGTCCGAGTAGATGTCACGCAGGGTCATCCCGGGCGACGCCGCGTCCGGGTGCAGGTTGGGACGGACCGCAGCTTTCGCTTGGTAGGACACCCCGAACTGTGGGTCTTCCTGCTCGGCCGCCGGGATTGAACTCGGAAGGGAGTCCGAGCAGCCACCGACGATCAGGAGAAGGCCAGCAGTGACTGCGGCGGAGCGGCATGCGGTGAATGTGGTCATCGACGTAGGATTCGGGCTGACGGTGGATGATGCCGTCGGATCGGTGGCGGTTGCGGCATCGACGACACCTCTCGAACGCGGTATGCCAGGCGCGTAAACGGCCTGCGGCATCACTCTCGGCGGTGTGGAGCGGACGGGGCGTGGTGGTGGCTTCATCCCACGCCCCTTCTTCCTTCTGCTCGACCGAACCGGTGGACGCCGAGGAGTCCACGGGGCGACTTGACGTTCATGCATCAGCCCATCATCCAGGTAGGGCACACGAGGTCCGAGCGAGTGCCGGATTCCGCATCGAAAGAGCGACGCAGATTGTCGACGCACTCCGGATTTCCGGAGAAGTTCTGCTCGCACCACGACGTGCTGTCATCTGCCGCGTCCACGGTCGACTGCGAGGATCGCCAAGGCCGACTGCTGCTGGGCCAGCACCAGGGTGAGAACCGCAAACGGTTACCAAGGCAAGCCACGTGATCAAGCGGCTTGAACCTTCTCTTCCTCTCACGGCTCCCCCGTCGGACATAGCGCTCCTTCCTGGCTCATGCCGCACCCGTGGTCCCGCCCCCCTGACAGCGCTCCGATCGCCGCCAAACATGATGCGAGAGGGGGGGGAGCTTTGTCAAGCATCTTGTGTTGTATCGTAGTACGCCGCCGGGCACCTGCCTTTCAGGGCGCCAGGCCGGGGAAAATCGTCCGCTCTGACCTCGGAGGCGCCGGTGCTTCCTTGAAACGCCAGCCCAATGGAGACCCGGCGCACCGGACCTGCGGACGGCATGGTGGCGGTGCGCGACAGGACCAAGAACCTCTCCTTGACCAGCGAAGACGGATCAGTGCACGTGGATGGCTTGGCCCGGGTACTTTTGGAGGAGGCCCGAGGGGGTGTATCCCTTTCGGTCAGGAAGCGAGGCCACCCGATTGGAGCCGGGATCTACTTCGCACCGTCGCCGACTTCGCCGGGGCTCCTTCGGCCGGCACCCCACACCTCGGCACCAAGCTCCTCCAGCACCCAGGCGTCCGCCTCGACCGAGGCCGTCGAGGACAGCAGTTCGCTCGCCGCCGCACCACCCACCCGCCCCAGCGCCCACGCCGCATGCCCTCGCACGAGCGACTCCGGGTCGCCAAGCGCCCGCTTCAGCACGGGCACCGCCTCCGGCGACCCCCAGTTTCCGAGCGCCACGCACACGTTCCGGGCAAACCCCGCCCTCCCCGCCCGCCGGATCGCCGAGCCGCGGCTGAACGCCTCCCAGGCCTCCGGGTCCAGCGCCATCTCGAGAAGCGCAACGAGCGAAGGAGCGTCGGTGCCCGGATGGAGGGGGCCGCCCGAAAGCCGCGACGACGTCTCAGCTGAAACGTCCGGGGCCCCAACCGCCTCCACCCCCACCGGCGCCTCCCCCGGCCCCCGCGCCGCATACCCCGGCTCCTCCGCCGGCTCTGCGAACCTGGTCGGAAATGGGCACGATTCCTGGCAGATGTCGCAGCCGTAGACGCGGTTTCCCATCGCCGCGCGGAGCTCCACCGGAATCGCCCCCCGGTACTCGATGGTCAGGTACGAAATGCACCGCCGGGCATCCATGACCGGCGCCCCGGTCGCATCCCTCCCCAGCAGCGCCCCGGTGGGGCAGGCGTCGAGGCACGCCCGGCAACTCCCGCAGTGGTCCCGCTCGAAGGGCCCGTCGGCCGCCACCTCCGCATCGAGGAGCAGCACCCCGAGGAAGAAGTAGGACCCGACCCGGGGGTGGATCAGCATCGTGTTGCGTCCGAACCACCCCAGCCCCGCCCGCTGCGCCAGTTCCCGCTCCAGCACCGGCGCCGTATCGACGCAGGCGCGCCAGCCGGGAGGCGCGACCCCCGCGTCCACGCACGCCGCCTCGACCCCGCGCGCCACCCGCCGGAG
>JBJHBX010000258.1:0-4831 GCA_050485725.1 Gemmatimonadales bacterium
GGAGATCGTGTCTCGCCGGCTCCAGACGCGGAACACGGCGCTCTACCAGTTCGAGCTCGCACCCAGGGGCGAGGAACCTGAGGAGGGCGAGGAGGACACGCGCCCGCTCCTCGTGGAGTCGTTCCAGGTCTTCGACTTCAGCGACCGCCCGCAGTTCGTGGCACAGGACGCCGCAGGCCGCACCCTCTACTCGACCCGACCGACCGCCGCAGCTCCGACCGGCACCATGCGGTGGGTCCAGAACCAGCCTGGCTGGGTCGAGCCCTCCACGCGGATTGTGGCTCGCCTGGGTGGCTCGGGCGTGCGTGAGGAAGTCGACGTGACCCGGGCCGAAAACACCATGGTCATCGCCCACGCCGACAGCGTCATCGTCTTCGTCGACGGCGAGATCGAGATCTTCGACCACACACCGGGCTTCCCCTCGCAGATCCTGACGAGCGGCAAGCGGGCACCCCTCGACGCGGTGGCCGCCATGCAGCTAACCGGTTCGGACTTCGGCTGGGGGATCGACGTGGCGTGGGAGCTCGACAACGTGTCATTCTCCGACACGACCTACGTGGCCAGCTCCGCCGACCGCAGCTACGTGGCCTTCGGTGACGGCGGCGCGGGGGCCAACCCCGGAAAGATCCTGCTCTGGCACAACGGTACAGGCACGCTCTCGGCAAGGCTGTCGGTCACGGACCTGGTCAACAACGCCTCGGAGCGTGTCAACGCCCTCGAGCTGAATCAGAACGGCACCCTTGGCGTGGCCCGCGGCAGCTTCGGAACCTATTTCTTCTCGAACGACCTGCGCCTCCGGGGCACGGTGCCCGAGGCCGGACCGGGCGGGGGCGGAGCAGCCTTCCACCCCTCGCACCCGGGCGCCGCCCTCCCCTCGGCACCTTCCATGTCGACGCTGGCATTCACGGTGTCGGGCGACCGCGTGATCCGGATCCTCGACACGGTCCACTACCTGGAGCGGGGAAGCATTCCGATTCGCGACGCCATTTCGGGCCCCATGCGGGTGTCGCCCCCCCTGGCCTCCGACAACAACGGCCAGGGTGCCAGCTGCACCGGTCCCGACTGCATCGTCGCCAAGCTCTACGCCGTGACCGAGGGCGGCGGGGTGGTCGTGGTCGACATCCGCGCCTCGCAGATCCAGAGCGTGCCATGAGCGCCGCCACCACGCGCCCCCAGCCAAGGAACGAGCCCACCATGATCCACTTCGCGATGCGGGCCCTCGTGGCCTGCACGGCCGCCTTCATTCTCGCGCTGGGTGGGCTCGCCTTCGCGCCCGCCGCGGCCGAGGCGCAGGCACATCGCTTCGGGGCCGGATTCACCACCGGCGGGTCATGGGTCTCCGACCTGAACCCCGGCGCCTCGGGCGTCAGCCTGGCGCCCGGGGTCGGCGCCTTCTTCGGCGTGCACGGCGACCGCTGGTACGGCGCAGACGGGCGCATCGGCATCCGCTACCAGGCCGCCTACCAGCAGCCCAGCTTCGCATGGACGCCGGGCGACCGGAAGATCGACGCCGCCTCGGCCGACATGAGCGCCATGTTCCGCATCGTGCGCCCGGCGGACGCCGGTGCGGCGCTCCCCTTCGTGTCGCTCGGCTTCGGGGGCATCTGGTACAACCTGGGGCGTGGCGAGCCCACGTTCTACAGTGCAGCGGGCGCGTACCACGACGGGAGCTCCCGCATTCTCCCGGCGATCAACTTCGGACTGGGCGCGGACCTGGACTTCCCCTGGCAGTTCCAGCGCGACCTGGTGCGGCTGCGGCTCGAGGTGGCGGACCACCTGACCTTCGGCTCGCCCCTTCGGCGGTCGTCCGACCAGGAGCGCTACGGTGCCGTGCACCACCTGCGCTTCTCGATCGGGCTCCACTCGGCGCTGGACTTCAGGGAGTAGCGGCCGCGATGGCGGCGTGGGTTGCGGGCCAGTTTTCGGCCGCCACAGCCTACTCGTTGCTCGCCCTCGGACAGGTGGCGTCCGGGTTCCGCCGTACGCTGGCGGACAGCCTGAACTGGATGGAGCGGAACCCGGGCGAGGCCACCCTCTACGCGGCCCTCGTGGCCATCTTCATCTGGGCCGTGTGGCGCTTCGGGAAGAGCTGAGCTCGCATGCCGGTTTGACCGCTACCGGCCTCCTTCCACCTGGATTTCGGCAAGCACCATGGGCCGGGCCAGGAGGGGGCCTCCCGACGGTCCCGGGCGGTATCGGAACTGGATGAGCGCGGCGGACTGGATCCGCTCGACCTCCGGGGCCACCGCGTTCCACTCCCTGGCCATGTACCGAAGATAGCCCGCCTGCCAGGGACTCTGGGTTCCGTGGCGCAGCGTGTTGGCGAGCAGAATGCGCCAGCGGTAGTCGGGGAAGTCGTTCCACGGATCGGACGGTGGGTCTGGAGTTACCGATACTCCTCCACGCAGCAGGTTGATCGTGTCCCCCCTTGCCGTGACGCCCGCCACGACGAACCACCCGGCTTCGTCGACGGAGCCGGTGAACATGGTCCAGCGCTGCATCAGGTTCTGGCCGGCCGGAACGCGCCCGACCAGACCCTCCTCGGACAGGAACTGGAGATGGTCATTCAGCGACTCGACCACAAGGACCGCGAGGAGCCCGATGGCGGCAGCGTGACCCACCCTCGTGGCTGGGACGGCGGCCGAGGATTCACCTCGAAAAGCGGGGGCCACCCTCTCCCCTCCCCCAGCCCACGTGCCAGGCGGTATCAGTGCGAGGAGTCCCGCGATCGAAACCCAGGGAAAGAGGCCCACGTGAAGCGATGACCCCATGCCTGCCTGCATGAGGACCAGTACTGCCAGCACCCCCAGCCGCAGTCGCAGGTACCGCCAGGGAAGGAGCAGGAGAATGCCGCCCCCAACCTGGAGCGCAAGCACCGACCAGGTCAGGGGTGCGTGCAGGAAGCCGAGCTCCCGGAGGAACATGCCGGGTGCCTTCAGATACTCGATCCGATCGAGGGTCAGCCCGAGGTGCGACCCGTCGGTCCAAGTGGGCTGACGGGCCTTGAGCATTCCCGTCGTATAATACACGACGGCCACCTGTAGGTGGAGCCCTACCGAAGCCACCGAGTGGAACGGGTTGGGGAGACCGATCCCGGATTCACCGCGCTGTGCGGCTCGGAGAGCTTCGACGCTCAACCGCGCGCCAACCGGCAGCAGGCTCGCCCAGATCAGGAAGTGAACCTGGAGCCGGTCTGCCAGATGGAGCACCTGCGGGTTGCGGTGGTTCAGGGACACCAGGAGGAAGGCACAGACCGCCGCTGCAAGACGGGGTCGGTGTCCTGCAGTCAGGAGGACCGCAGCTCCGATCCCGATCCAGATGAAGCCCTCCGTGAAGGGCTCCGTGGCGGGGTGCAGAAAGAGTTGGAGAGGAAGCGGCGGGAGGGACCCGACCGCGTCGGGGGGCAGGATCCCCGCCGACGAATAGAACGCCGGCGTGGCCACCAGGCGGTGCCACAGGTCCAGCAGCGTCACGCATCCCAGGGCGATGCGAAACAGCGCCAGCGAGCGAAGATCGAGGGCGGAGGTGCGGTAGGTCTCGCGCCTCAGGCGTTCGAGCAACCTGGCTGGTCGCCCCTTGGCTGTCACCCCCCCGCCACCCCTTCCAGCAGCCGCTCGAGCAACTCCGCGAGCGCCTTCTCGACCTCGCCCCCGTCCCCTGCTTCATCGAGCCAGGCGGCGGGGGCCTGGTGCAGGTGCAGGGCGTAGCCGTGGATGCGGCCGTCGGGCCCCGCGGTGCGCCCGGCGATCCAGGCGGTGCCCGCCTCGGCGTTCATGGCCTGCTCGCGAAGGGGAATCACGGCGTTCTGCCCCGCGCCCTCGTCCACGAGGCGCGCCACCTGGTTCCAGGCCGAGGTGCGCGCGCTGCCGGTGCCGAGCGGGAGCCCCGCGTCGGCCGAGGCGTGCGTCCGCGTGATGCGCCGCGCGCTGCCGTCGTAGTAGACGAAGGTACCCGCGGCCCCGGCGGGAAGGAGCTCCGCCAGCTCGTCTCGCGTCACCTGCCGGTGCGGGGCCTTCCCCTCGGGGCAGCTGACCCGGCGGGCCATCGCCAGCGAGCGGATCTCCGGAAGGTTCGTGTCGGTGCGCCGGAAGAACCACATGGTGGGCGCCTCGCCCTCGGTGGGCGGCCCCTGGAGCACCGCCGAAATGACCCGCACCCCGGGCGTGTTCTCGAGGTAGACGTTTCCGTCGGGGCGGAGGGCCCAGGCCTCGGTCCCCCGGAGCGTCGATCCGATCCACTCGGCCCGGTAGCTCCGGGCCCCCTGCGCACCCGACAGGTTCGAGCGCAGCCCGGGAAGCCGGTCCAGGAGCACGAGCCGCGGCGCCGGCGCCGACGAACCCGTCGGAAAACCCGGCTGCGTCACGTTCGGGGCCCAGTCCTCGCGGTGCTCGAGGGCCCAGCAGCCGACCCACGCCTCGGCGGTGGCCTGCCCGGCGAACGGGTCTTCGGTGGGTCGCTCCGTCGAACCGAGAGTGACGAGGGCCGCGGCCACAACCAGTATCGCGATCATCCGGGGCTTTCTCCCTGTTCGTGAAGCGAGCGGAGGGCCTCCACGTCGGCTCTGTCTCGCAGGCGATCGGTGGCTTCCTTGTTCCGAATCAGGTCGTCGAGTGCGAGGACCGGAAGTTCCGTGCCCCCAACGCCCACGACGAGGAACTCAACGCCCTCTTCGGACAACGCGGACAACATGTCTCTGAAGTCGGCGTTCAGCATCCGCTGCCCTCCCGGTGAAGGTCCATGCATCGAGGGCGAGCTGCCACATCATTTCGACGCGCTCCGCCGGAGAGAGGTGTGCCACGTCGGTGGCCGGGTCAGGCTCGGCGGCGAGTGG
>JBJHBX010000259.1:0-4816 GCA_050485725.1 Gemmatimonadales bacterium
ATCGCGATCCGCAGGTATCACCGATGCACGATCCGATACCGCCGGACCTGCTGCACGCCCAGGTCATCGGTCCAGACGCCGAGCACGAAGTCCGGTCCCGAGTCGGTGAGGCGAAACGCCCTCGGCACGGTCAGCGTGGCTCGGTGGACCCCGTGTCGATCAAAGACGTCCAGTTCCCGCGTCTGCTGCCCCGGTGCCCGAAACCGCGACACCCACACCTGCCCCCGTGCATCGAGCCTGAAGGTGGAGAACACCGGAAGGGTCTGCGGATGCTGGTGGTCCCGGATCCCCCGAAGGGCATCGGCGCGTCTGTCGACGGACATCGCCCCCACGACTTCATCGTGCCAGGCCCTCACGAGGTCGGGGGTCATGCGGATGGGTGCCACGTCCCTGCCGAAGGTGCGGCGGTCTCCGCTCCGCGCGAAGACGGTGATCTCGTACGTGTCGGCTGTCCCGAGGTAGACCCCGTCAGGTCCGAGCTGGACCGTCGTCGTCCTGCCCAGCGGTCGCGGGCCGTCGTTCATGCTGTATCGGTAACGCTCGGGACCAGGAAACGACCCGACCACCCGCTCGAGCTGCCCGATCGAATCCACGACCCCGACGCTCGCGTTCACCCGATACGGACCCACCTCCCGAGGGCGCGCCACGACATCGGGCCACCCCACCACCGCGAAACGACCGTCGTCCGAGCAGCTCACCGAATAGGGCGGACGATCCGGATCCGGCCCCTGGATCGGGAACTCGTCGATGAGCGAGCCGTCCAGGGCCCACTTCGTGATGCGGTACCGCGATGCGTCGTACGCCACCACCTGGCCGGTTCCGCAGTCTCCGATCCAGGCGAGGCTCCGGAACTCGCGGGGTCCATCTCCCCTTCGTCCGAACTCGGTCACGAAGCTGCCTGCGGATGTGAAGACCCGGATCCGACCCAGGCTTGCGTCGGCGACCACCAGCGAGCCGTCGGCCGCGATCATCGCTCCGACCACGCCGTGAAAGACGGTCTCGGGGGCGCCATCCGCAGTACCCACGACGAGGTCAGGACGGTCGGCCAGTACCCATGCCTCCTGGGCCCTGGCGTCCATCGGAAGAAGCGCGCAGAACAGGAGCACGCGGAGCCAGGCACACCGGATGTCAACCATCGGACCGCGTCCTCCGTTCACGAGGGGGCTGGCGCCGAGTGTGGCCAGGCAGGCGGCTGTTGATACATCCCGGCGGCTCTCCTGTCGAGGTGGCGAGGCAAGATCTGGTCGCTCCGTCATGTTTCTTCACGTACCTTCACGGAGAGAGCGCCTTGAACGAACTGCCAAGTGGAACGTTTGTACCCATGGGCAGGTTCCGGCGCAACGTTTCGCAATTCGCCCTCCTCCTCGTCCTGCCCGTCTCGGGCGTCGCGAAGGGGGTCGACGAACGCGACCTCTGGATCCCTTTCAACGTAGCCGCCTTCCAGACTTGCATGGAGAGTGGAATCAACGGGCATCAGCCCTGGGCCGACATCTACGTGGCCGGCGTCACGGTGTGCGAGGATGGGCCCTGTCTCCCGGAGCCGGAATGACCCACGGCCCCGCCTCCCCCTTTCGGTGCTCCGACGGGGGGAGGCGACCCCATTCTCGGCTGTGCCTCCTTACCCGACCGGGCATCGGGCTTGTCCTGGTCCTGGTTGGGTGTGCCCCGTCGGAGCCTCCGCCACCACCGACCGCTTTCGTGCTTGAGCTGATCGACAGCACCGGGTGCATCGATTGCCCCGGCGGGGAGGCGCTCGGGTCGGTGAGGGATGTGTCGCTGGGCCCGAACGGCACGCTTGCAATCCTGACAAGAGAGCAGCCCCACGTTCGGATCGTGACCGATGCCCCCGGAGACATGGTCACGGTTGGTGCCTCAGGCCGGGGGCCGGGTGAGGTTGCGAATGCCCAGGGGATCGCCGTCCTGCGGGACGGAAGGGTTGTGGTTGCAGGACTCGAGACAACCCTGTTCTCCCCCTCCGGAGCTCCGCTGGCCCGGTTGCCCAACGAAGGCACGGTGCTCACGCTCTTCATCGACTCATCGCCGTCGGGCGAGTGGGTTCTGGCCCTCGAGCGCGATGCGGGGCTCGGTCGCTCGGTACGGCTCGTCGTCCTCGACTCGGAACTCCGGAGAGCGGCCGAACCCTTCGTCGTTCCGGACGACTGGGCGGAGATACCCGGGTTGCTCACTGGAGTCGAGATCGGGCACGCCGTGTCGGACGACGGCTCCATCGCCTACGGAACGGGTCACGGCGACTACGCCGTTTCGGTTCTGAACCCTTCCGGCGGAATCGTCGAAGGAGGTCGGGACATCGAGCGGACTCGGCGCACCGAGGCCGAGCGTGCCGCTCTCCAGGCCCAGATCGAGGCCGTCGTCGGTGGGCCCGCTCGCCCCGTCTCGGAGCAGTTGGCTCACTTTGGCGCAGCATCCTTCCGTTTCGACGGACAGGGGCGCCTGTGGGTTCGAACCCCTCGGGGGAAGGAAGGGCCCACCGTATTCGATGTCTTTTCCGGAGAGCTCGAGTACCTGGGCGAAGTGCACGCCCAGGAGCGGATCGCGGGGCCATGGGACCTCGGGTACGACCGGTTGGCCGGGGTGGTCCACGGGGACCTCGACGTGCCCTTCGTCAAGGTGTGGCGAATACGGGAGCCCGAGTCACCGGAACCCTGACGGCAAGACGCCGGAGGCTCACCCGGCGGTGGGGGCCACACGCACTGCACTGAGTCTGGAATCCCGGTGTTGAAGGGGCTCAGCGCATCCCCGCCGCGGTGGCGGGGGCCGGTCCCTCGGTCTGCCAGTAGAAGGGGCCGACCGTGCGGGGCGTGGGCCAGACCTCGTCCAGCGTGTCGCCGTCGTGGAGACGCCCGTTCATCATGACGTACCGGATGGTATTGGTATTTCTCAGCTCCTCAAGGGGGTTGCCCCTGAGAATCACGAGGTCCGCGAGCTTTCCGGCCTCGATGGACCCCAGGTCACCCTCGAGCCCGAGCGACCGGGCCCCCAGGAGCGTACCCACCTTCAGGGCTCGATGGTTCGTCATGTGCCCGGCGCCCGTGGCCCAGAGCTCCCAGTGGAAGCCGAGCCCCTGGAGCTGTCCGTGGCTCCCCACGCCCGCCCGCCCCCCGGCCTCCACCACCAGGTCCACGAAGTCCGAGTTGTGCTCCATCGTGTGCACCATCGGGTGGAACCACCCGGCCTGGCCGGGCCCCGGGCCGGGGCGCCGGAGCGCCTTCTGCTGGACCTCCTCGAAGGGGGTGAAGTGGAGGAGCTTCTCGTCGCCGATCACGTCTTCCGTGGCGTAGAAGTAGTTCTCGGCCCAGGGTCCCCCGTAGGTCACGAGGATCGTCGGGGTGTAGGCCATGGTGGAGGATGCCACGAGCTGCGCCACGTCGCGGTACAGGGGGAAGCCGGGCATGTTGTGCTCCATGCCCGAATACCCGTCGAGCCCCATGGTCATGTTCAGCATCAGGTCCAGCGAGCCCTCGGTGGTGGGCATCAGCTCGAGCTCGCGCGCCGCCTCGATGATGTACTGCCGGGTGGCGCGGTTCCCCGCCCCGTACATCTTGATCGTCTTCGTGTCGTAGTACTCGGCATAGCGCCGGAGCACGGTCCGCGCGTCGTCGAGCGACTGGATGCGCTCGCCCGCGAAGACGCCCGGGCCGGTGGAGTAGACCCGGGGGCCCAGCGTGCGCCCGGACCGGACCATGTCCTCGTAGCTCAGCACGTCGGTGGCGCCGGTCTGCGGGTCGCGGGTGGTCGTGACCCCGTAGGCGAGGTTCGCCGCGTAGGACCAGGGCTGGTCCCGATGGATGTTGAAGGGTGCCCGGAGATGCGCATGGGTGTCGACGAAGCCGGGCACGATGGTGTGCCCTGCCACGTCGATGACCTCGGTCCCCTCGGGCACGGTGAGGGAGCCCGCAGGCCCCACCGCCTCGATCCGGTTGTCGCGGACCAGGATGTCCCCCCGTTCGATCACCTCGTCGCCGCGCATCGTCACGAGCCGGGCCCCGGAGAGGAGCACGGTTCCGCGGGGGGTGTCACGCGCCGCCTCGACCTCGACGCGGAACTCGAGGGGGCGGTAGTCGTCGGCGCCGCGGGGGGCGGGCTCGGCCGCGGCGGCCTCGGGCTCGGGGGCGTCGGGGTCGTCGGGGTCCACCGGGTCGTCGGGGTCCGCCGGCGGATCGGGCTCGTCGGGGTCCGCGGCGTCCCTCGCCGCGCGCCGGGCCGCCCGCACCGAGTCGTCGTGGGCCCGCGCCGCCTCGAGGTCGTAGACCACGTGGGCGTTCCCGATGGACCAGTGCACCCGCGTGCCGTCGGCACTCCAGGCGGGGAACTGCCCCCCCATGTCGGTGAGCCGCCGGACCGGGAAGGCCGCGCCCTCGGGGTTCGCCACGCTCACCGTGGCTCCGTCGCCGCCGACGCGGGGCAGGTGCACGGTGTAGAGCTGGAGCCCGTGCTGGGCGAGCACCTGGCCGCCCACGGGGCTCAGCATCACCACCGACGCCGGGGGTGACCCGGTCCCCCCCACCGCCGCGGGCCCGGTCACGCGCAGGTGGGTGCGCTCATCGGTGCCATCCCAGCGGAAGGAGACGAGTGCGCCGCCCGATCCCGTGGCGAAGATCCGGTCGGTGGTCGATGCCCCGGAGCCCCCTCCGGCTTCGCTGAAGTGGGGGGTGTGGATGCCCCCCGCATGGCGAATGTGCGTGACCTCGCCGCCCGCTGTGGGGACCCAGGCCAGTTCCCGGCTCCCGAAGGGCACGCCCTGCGTGATCGCATCCACGTACGCCCGGGCCGGACCCCGGAACCCCACCACGCGCCC
>JBJHBX010000260.1:0-4813 GCA_050485725.1 Gemmatimonadales bacterium
CCGAGACGGGTGCCGGTCCAGCGCTCCGCCGCGGTGTCCCGGGGCGACACGTAGAGCACGGTTCGCGCCTCGTCCGCGAAGCCGCGCAGCACGAGGAGCGCATCGGGCTCGACCCAGCCGGTCAGGTAGAAGAGCTCGGAGTCCGGGCGGTACGGGAACTCCGAATCGCCCCCGCGGAAGATGCGGGGCGCCGATGGGAGCACCATCACGTCGGCCCCGAGTCGGGCCAGCACGCGTTCGCGACGGCGAGCGAAGGTCTCGGCCGGGAATCCCAGCAGGGCCATGGGCGGTCCGGGGTGGGGGGATGTGGAGCGACCGACGGAACCCCGTCGGCCGAAGTCCGTAAGCTATCCGGAACCCGGGAACCTCGACAACGCGTTCCCGAGGGCGCAACATTCCCGGACCCCCCCGATCCCGCCCCATCTCCCGAGGCGCCCCTTCACCCGGCGTCCGGGCCGACCCTGGAACCGACCCGGATGCTCCCGAGCCCTGCCGGCCTCCTGACCCTCCCGATGGCTGCGGTCGTCGTGCTCGTTCCCCTGGCCCAGGCGGAGGAACCCCCAGCGTGGCACGGGGCCCGTCAGGGGCCCGCGATCGCCCATGCCGTGGCGGCGGACACCCTCCCCAGGGACCCCATGCCCGCAGACACCATCGACCCGATCCCGGTGCCGGGCGTGGTGGTGAACATCCTGCGCAGCCCGGTCCGAATGGACCGGGCACCCTTCGCCGTGTCGGTGATCCGCGAGGAGATCCGCGACCGGGGTCGCTCCGCCTCGTCCATCGAGGAGGCGCTGCACGGGCTCCCGGGGGTGCAGGTGCAGAACCGGTTCAACGCCGCCCTCGGCGAGCAGATCGCGATCCGGGGGTTCGGGGCACGTTCGCAGTTCGGCGTCCGGGGGATCCGTGTCTTCGTCGACGGGATCCCCGCCACCCTTCCGGATGGCCAGTCGTCGCTCGACCACCTGGACCTGGGCTCGCTGGGTCGCGTGGAGGCCCTCAGGGGCCCCGGTGCCGCCCTCTACGGGAACGCCTCGGGCGGGGTCCTGAACTTCAGTTCGCGGAGACCGTCGGAAGCGCGGGTCCGGCCCGAGCTGCGGCTCGTCCGGGGGGACCACGGGATGCGACGGATCCAGGCCACGACCTCGGGCACCCTCGGCGAGCGGGGCTACGTGGTCAGCCTTTCGCGCTACGACTGGGACGGGTTCCGGACCCGCATCGGGGGGTCGCCGGGGGAGGTGTACGGTCGCACCTTCCGGGAGCAGGCGAACGCCACCTTCCGCTCCCCCCTTGCAGGCGGAACGCTGAGCCTCGTGGGGAACCACCTCTGGCTCGACGCCGAGAACCCGGGCTCGCTGAGCCGGGCCGACTTCGAGCTCGGTGACCGGCGGGCCTTTCCCGGGAACGTGAACCAGGGCACCGGCAAGACGGTTCGGCAGACGCAGGGGGGCGTCTCCTGGATCGGGCCGGTGGGAAGCCGGGAACTGGAGCTCTCGGCCTACGGTATCCGCCGGGACCTCTCGAACCCGATCCCGGCCGCCATCGTCGACCTGGACCGGGCCGCGGGTGGATTCCGGACCCTTCTCCGCACCGACCAGATGGGCCCGACCGGCAGCATCTGGTGGGCCGTCGGGTTCGAGATCGACGTACAGAGCGACGAGCGCTTCAACTTCCGGAACGTGGCAGGGGAGCGCGGCGATCTGACGCTGGACCAGGAGGAGCAGGTGCTGGGTGGCGCGATCTTCGTCCAGGCGCTCCTCCCCATCAACGACGTTCTCGACGTGATGACGGGGCTCCGCTACGACCGCATCCGCTTCCGCGCGGACGACCGGTTCCCCCGGGACCCGGGGGACCCCGTCGGGACCGGCGAACGCACCCTCGACTCGGCCTCGCCCTCGTTCGGGCTGCACGCCTCCTTCCATCGGTCCCTGGGGGCGTACATGAACCTTTCGACGGCCTTCGAGACCCCCACCACCACCGAGCTGGCGAACCGCCCGGAGGGCGCAGGTGGCTTCAACCCCGACCTGGATCCCCAGGTGGGGATCACCGGCGAGATCGGGGCACGAGGGCTCCTCGGCGAGGTGGCGGCCTGGGAATTCGCCTTCTTCCACACCGTCCTTTACAACGAGCTCGTACCCTTCGAGGTCGAGACCGCGCCGGGAAGGACCTACTTCCGCAACTCGGGGCGGTCTCAGCGGGAGGGGGTCGAGGCGGCATTGCAGTTCACCCCCGACCCGGCCGTCAGCGCACGCTTCGTGCTGTCGACGAACCGCGCCCGTTTCCGGACGTACACGGTCGGGGAGCAGGACTTCGGCGGCAACCGCGTGCCCGGCGTCGCACCCTGGCGGGGAGAGGCGATCCTCCGCGTGGGACCGGGTCGCTGGTACGCCGAACTCCGGGGCGAGGCGCTGTCCTCCATCCCCGCGAACGACGCGAATGACCCGGAGGCCGAGATTCCTTCCCGGCGCCTCCTCGATGCCCGCTTCGCGATCAACGATGTGCGGCTCCTGGGCACCGAGCTGAGCCCCTTCCTGGGGGTGACGAACGTCTTCGACCGGGTCCATGTCAGCTCCGTCGCGGTGAACGCCTTCGGCGGACGCTACTTCGAGCCCGGACCGGGGCGGAGCCTCTACCTCGGTGCGTCGCTGGCGCTGTCGCGGTAGCGGGACCTGCCCTTCCCCCCTCCGCACCACCCCGTTACCGTACCCCCAACGACAGGGGTGCTGGGACCCGTTCCCGGCTGAGATCACACCCTCACCCACCTGACCCGGGTAATGCCGGCGCAGGGAGTCACTCGAGGCCTTCCATGTCCTTCGTTTCCGAGCAGGACCATCGGCTCGCGCCCCTCTGGGACGCGATCCTTGGCCATTCCTTCCTCGTCGCCACCCGCGACGGCACGATTCCCGACGAGGTCTTCGCCACCTGGATGCGGCAGGACTACCTCTTCGTCGAGGCGGCAATCCCCTTCATCGCGGGCATGATTCCCCGGGCCCCGCGCGAGCACTGGGCCTCGCTGGCGGGTGTCGTGACCGCGCTCGAGAAGGAGCTTCATCTCTTCGAGGAGCGGGCCGCCGCAGTCGGCGTCGAGCTGCGGGGTGCACCCCCGGCCTTCGCCTGCCACGCCTACGTCCAGTTCCTGCTGGCCACCGGCGCCACCGGAAGCTACGCCGAGGCGTACACGGTCCTGTACGCCGCGGAGCGGGCGTACCACGACTCCTGGAGGGTGGTGCAGGCAGGCATCTCGCCCGATTCACCCTGGCTCCCCTTCGTGGAGAACTGGGCGGGGCCCGACTTCGCCGCGTACGTGACCTACCTCGGGGCCGAGCTCGAGAAGCTGGCGGCCGACGTCGGCGAGGCGGAGCGTGCCCGGATGGCGGAGCTCTACCGCCTGACCCTCCTGTACGAGATCGCCTTCTGGGAGATGGCGGAGAAGGGCGATGGGTGGCCCGGCATCATCGATGACCTTGCCCCCGCCACCCGGGGGGCCGCGTGGAGCCCTGACCCGGCGGTGAGGCCCGATTCGGCCTGGGCCCACATGACGCCCCGACCGGAGAACCGGCCATGAGCCGCATCACGGACGCCCTGTACACCGCCGCCCAGCCGCTCTGGGATGCCCAGCTCGAGCATCCCTTCGTGAAGGGCATCGGAGACGGGACGCTCGAGGAGGCGCGATTCCGCCGGTGGGTACTCCAGGACTACGGGTACCTGAAGGAGTTCGCCCGGATCTTCGCGTGGGCGGTGGCGAAGGCCGATCGGCTGGAGTCCATGGGCTGGTACGCCCGGGTCCTCGACATGACGCTGAACGGCGAGATGGAGCTCCACCGGGGCTACGCGGCCCGATTCGGGATCTCGCCCGCCGAGCTCGAGGCCGAGCCGATGTGGCCCACCACCCGGGCCTACACGGATTTCCTGGTGCGGACCGCCGCCGACGGTGACATGGCAGACCTCCTGGCGGCGCTCCTTCCCTGCGCCTGGGGCTACGTCGTCATCGGTCGGGCCCTGGCGGCGGGGACGCCTCCCGACGATGACCGCTATGCCGACTGGATCGCCCAGTACGCCTCGGACGAGTTCGCCGGTGCGGCCGAGTGGCTGAGAGGCGAACTCGACCGGGTGGCGGCCGACGCGGGCGGAGCGAAGCGCCGGCGTCTCGAGGAGATCTTCGTGCTCTCGTCGCGGTACGAGCTCCGCTTCTGGGACATGTGCTGGGAGGGCGAGCGCTGGGAAGGCGTGCCTGGCGCGGGCGAAGTCCCCGCACCCTGAGGACGCCGGCCCGGGTCAGCCTCCGGGCAGGATGCAGAAGGCAGGATCCTCGCGAACCACCAGGGCGTTCACGACGGGTCGTGGACCGGTCGGGTCCGAGGGCCGGCTCACGACGCGGCCCGCCACGAACATCGTCGAGGACCCCCCGCCGTCCAGGTTCAGCGCCTCCTCGGCGCCGAGGGCCTCGAAGACCCCCGCGAGTTCGGCGAGGGTCATCCCCTCGGAGACCCCCTCGCGCCGCCCGTCGACGACCACGATCCAGAGGCGCGCGAGGTCGGTGTCCCATCCCAGCGCCGTGCGCGGATGCCTCGATGCGGAGAAGGCGGGCCGGTCCCCGGCCTCGAGGTCGCCGACCCTGAGTCCACCCCGGAGGAGATGGGGAAACCCGGCAATGAGCTCGGTGCGGCCGTCCGGCTCGCCTCGCACCACCCACCAGTCTCCGACCTGGAGGGAGTCGCCCTGCCACGACACCTCGGTGAGCCGGGGGAGCTCTCCGGGGCGCCACGCGAACACCGGTCGCGAAGTCCGTCCGCGCAGCAGTCCGCCGCTGGCCTCG
>JBJHBX010000261.1:0-4797 GCA_050485725.1 Gemmatimonadales bacterium
ATGGCCGAGGAACGGACCCTCGGGGTCTTCAACGTGACGGGCCCCGAGGCGCCCCTTTCCACCGCCGAGTTCCTGTACGGGCTGCGTGCCACCACCGGGAGCCCGGTGCACTTTCGCTGGGTGCCCTGGGACTTCCTCGAGGCGCACGGGATCCGGGGTGGCGCCGAAATCGCCGCCTGGCGCCCCCCCACGGGTGACAACCTGAACTACGGACGGGTCTCGAACGCCCGGGCCGTGGCTGCCGGAATGACCTTCAGGCCCCTGGCGGTCACCGCCTCGGACACCCTCGCCTGGTACCGGGACCGGGTCGAGGCGGGCGGGCCGATGCTCCGCTCGGGGATCGCGGCCGAGCGCGAGGCTGCGGTGCTCGAGGGCTGGCGCGCCTCGGGCCGCGGGGCCGTGGGCTAGCCGTCCGCCCCACCTCCCGCGCCGCCCGAGAGGAGCGTTGCCAGTTCGTCGCCCAGGTGCTCACGGATCAGCGCGGCGATCCGGGCTCCGTCCGCACCGCCGATCTCGTCGAAGAAGGACTCGAGGAGGGGGGTCCATTCGGAGTTGTTGGGCAGGATGATCCCGAAGGTCTCGGCGGCATCGTCACCCACCGGGTGTCGCCGCAGGGGCGCACCGGCTTCGCGTGCCCGCCAGTAGTTGTAGACATCGATGTAGCCGAAGGCCTCGGGGCCCTCCGAGAGCCGGCCGACGAGCTCGTCGTTAGACGCCACCGGCTCGAACGCCAGCTCCGGCATGCGCGTGTCGCGGATCTCGAGGAGCCGTGCCTCGTGCAGGGTGCCAGGGTAGCGGAGCGCGGTGAGTCCCGCGAAGGCCGCGTCGATGTCCTCCATGGCCTCGAGCTCAGGGACGCCGTCGTGGGTAACGAGCACCGCGATGTTCCGGAGGTAGGGGGGCGAGAAGTCGAGCTCGTCACCCCGGGCCTCGGTGATCGTCACGTTTCCGATCCCGAAGGCACCGCCCTCCGAGTCGCGCACGTAGCCGTAGAAGTCGGCCCACAGGGGTTCCTCGATCCAGGTCACCTCGACGTCGATCCCCTCGGTGCGCGCGACCCAGCCGGCGAAGTCCCGGAGGAGCTCCACCGTGACCCCGGTAAGGCGTCCGGCGGCATCGCGGTACGCGAATCCACTCGATGGTACGAAGAAGAAGGCGAGCTCCGCCTCGCCGGCCTCGCGGGCCTCGTCCGGCGTCGGGCGATCGACCGGTGCCGCAGGCGCCTCGTGGAACGCCTCGCGGACTTCGGGCGCGACTGCGGCATCGGGTGCGCATGCGGAGGTCACGAGGAGCGCCGCGCCGAGCGCGACGCCAAGCGCAACAAAGGGGATGCGGAGGGTCGGGCGAGCGGTCATGGTTGCCGGGGTGCGGGAAGGGCTGGGGCGGCAGCGGCCGTCCGGGGATCGTGTCACCCACGGATGCGGAGGGCAAGGCCGGAAGGCCCGGCGGCTCATCTTCCAACGATCCGGAGGAGCTCCTCCACCGCCCGCTCGAGCTGCTGGTCCCGACCCCGGCTCACCGCGCCGGGCTCGTTGGGCACGAGAATGTCGGGCTCGGTCTGCCAGTTCTCGAGGAAGCGACCGGAGCGCGCGTCCTTCACGCCCCTTGCGGGCACGCCGAACCGGAGGCCGTCCAGGAGCTGGTTTCCGCCCCCGAAGGTGCAGGTGCCCGGAACCGGCATCCCGATGAGCGGCCCGATGCCCATTTCCTGGTAGGCCCAGGCGAAGCAGTGACCATCGGAGTAGTTCCCCTCGCCCGCAAGCGTCACCGAGGGACGGGTCCAGCGGAAGCTGGGCTCGAAGCCGGAGCTCCGGTCGTCGGTGGTGTACTCGAAGAAGTGGCGCCCCGAGAAGAACATCTCGAGGTCGGCCACGAGGTCGCCGCCGGGGTTGAAGCGGGTATCGATGACGACCCCCTCCTTGTCGAAGTGGCGGCCCAGCACCTCCTCGAAGGTGGAGCGGTAGACCCGGTCGTTCATTCCCTGAACGTGCACGTAGCCCAGGCGTCCCCCGCTCCGCTCCTCCACCTCGCGGCGGTTCATCTCCACCCACCGGTCGTACCGGAGTGCGTTCTCCGCCCCGGTGGAAACCGGCTGCACCACCAGGTCGGCCACCTCGCTCGAGCCCGTCCCCAGCGGGTCACGCACCCGCAGGAGCACCCGGTTCCCGGCCTTCCGGTTCAGGAGCCGCGCCGGGTCGACCTCGGCCGTCAGCGCCTCGCCATCGATGGACTCGATCACCGCCCCGGGGCGGATGTCGAGGTCGGCGCGGTCGAGGGGCCCACCCTTCATGACTTCCAGGATCCGCATTCCCGGTTCGGTAGCCGCCTCGGGCGACTGGTCGAAGAAGACTCCGAGCGCCGCGGTGGCATCATCTCCGGGCGAAGAGCTGGTGTAGCCGGCGCCCGAGTGACTCACGTTCAGCTCGCCAAGTGCCTCGCTCAGGAGCTCGGCGAACTCGTGGTTGTTCCCGATGTGGGGGAGGAACCTCTCGTGGATCGTGCGCACTGCATCCCAGTCGGCGCCATGGAAGCTCCGGGTGTAGAACGCGTCGTCGACCCGGCGCCACATCTGGTCGAACATGGCGGCCCGCTCGGCCGCCTGGCTCACGATCATCTCCCCCGAAACCGGAACGTTCGTGCGGCTCCAGTTCGACGGATTCACGAGCGAGACGGATCCGCCCGCCACGAGCACGATCCGGTCCTGCGCCGCGTTCCAGGAGATCGACGCCTGGTTCGCGTTCAGCGCCAGCACCTGCCGGGTCTCCTGGGTCCTGAGGTTCGTGGACCAGAGGTTCAGCCCCCGTTCGAAGCGCGCCAGGTAGTAGAGCTCCTCGCCGTCCCTCGAAACCAGGTAGCCGCCCAGCGAGGAGGAGTGGATCGTGAGCCGGGTCCGGCGCTCGCGGGCACGCTCGAAGTCCAGGGAACCCGGGTCGGGATGCGATGCGGTCGTGGTGTCCCGGGCGTTCCCCCGCGCCGTCTCGCCCCGCATCTCCCTGCGAAGCTCCAGTTCCTCCTTCGAGAGCCGGGACTCCTCCCAGGCCTCCTGCGTGAAGTACATGGCGTAGACATCGGCCTCGGTGCCACCGCTCGCCTGGAGCGACCGGAGTCCGTCGCGGTTGCTTCGCCAGATCATGCCCCGGCCCCCGAGGATCCACTGGGCTCCGGTGTCGCTGAAGCCGCTCTGGGTGAGGTTGTGGATCTCGCCCGAGCCGTCGGTACGCACGACCCCGATGTCGCGGGTGGCTCGACCGGGGACGGCCCAGGTGAAGAGGATCCAGTTGCCGTCGGGGCTCCACTCGAACTGCCCCCCGCTGAAGATGTGCTCGTCGGTGAGCAGGGTGATGATCTCTCCGCTCTCCCGGTCCAGCACGCGGAAGGTGTGGAAGTCCTCGACGAAGGCCAGGCGCTTCCCGTCTGGGGACGGCAGGGGCTGGAAGTTGTTCCGTTCGTTCACCACCACCGGGTGCTCCTCGAACATCGTCGAGACGAAGAAGTAGGGCTCCTCGCTCCGCGCGCGCCTGGCCTCCCAGATCCCCCAGCGGCCACCCCGCTCCGAGGCGTAGACGATGGCGCTCGTGTCCGGAAGGAAGTGGACGTCCGTCTCGCGTTCCGGGGTGGTCGTGATGCGACGCGTGGTGCCCGTTTCGAGGCTCGTGGCGAAGACCTCGCCCCGCGAGAGGAAGGCCATCTCCTTCCCCGAAGGCGATACGGAGAAGTCCGAGATGCCCCCGGTGACCGGGATCACCCGCTCATCGTTCTCGCGCCAGTCGGAGGCGATGCGCACCGGGACACGCCGGGGCTCGGACGCCCCACGGGGAAGCACGTACAGGAGCCCGTCATGCCCGAAGGCCAGGGTCCCGTCGCTGGCAGCCGAAAGGAAGCGCACGGGCTGCCCCCGGAAGCGGGTCACCGGCTCCGACCTCCCCCCGGCGAGCGGGATGCGGTGCACGTTGAAGCTCCCGCTCTCCTCGCTCAGGAAGTACACGTGGTCGCTTCCGGGAACGAGGACCGGGCTCCGGCTCTCGTGGTCGGCCTCGGTGAGCTGGCGGTGGGTGTCGGCATCCCGGTCCCAGACCCACAGGTCCCGGGTAATGGAGGAGCGCTGGTACTTCCGCCAGACGTTCTCTCCCCCCTTCCGGTCGTGGTAGACCACGAGGCGCCCGTCTTCCGAGAAGGCGACGTCCTCGGCGGGGAGCGTCAGGAGCTGGCTCACCCGCCCCCCGGTCACCGGCACCTGGTAGAGCTCGGGGAGGTTCGCGGAGGGGAACTGGCGATTGTCCGGATGATCGAGACGCGCGGCCCCGAAGACCACGTGGCTCCCGTCGGGGGTGAAGGCGAAGGGGGTCTCGTTCGCGGAGTGGAAGGTGAGGCGGCGCGGCTCGCCTCCTCCGGCCGGCATCACGAACAGCTGGAAGCTTCCGAACCGGTCGCTGGCGAAGGCGATGGAGCGGCCGTCGGGGCTCCAGACCGGCGCGTGGTCATGGGCCGGGTGGTTCGTCAGGCGCATCGCATCGCCGCCTCCTGCCGCCACCGTCCAGAGGTCGCCCCGGTACGTGAAGACCAGTGTCCGGCCATCGGGGGAGATCGCCGGGTTCCGGAGCCAGGCTGCCTCGCCCTCGGGGAGGGTGACCCGGGCGGCCTCGCGCTGGGCGGCAGCGTCCTGTGCCGCTGCCGGTGCGGCGGGGACCACGAGGAGCAGGGCGAGCCCGACTCCGACGAGGAAGGTGGCAGGCGAACGGCGTCGAACGGGACACGGCCGCGCGGCGGAAGTGCGCGAGGGAGAGGTGCGCGAGGGGG
>JBJHBX010000262.1:0-4787 GCA_050485725.1 Gemmatimonadales bacterium
CCGCTCGCGCCATGTGCCTTGCGGCGAGCCCAGCCCCGGGAGCTGTGAGTCCCCCTGCCTCCATCCGCGAATGCAGCCACTGCAGGTCACCGGTGGCGCGCAGCGTCTGCGGCCCCGCGCCCGGGGCCTGGCCGAGGCCGGGCACGGGGTCGGACGAGGTCACCATGCGTGATCCTTCCGCCGGAGTGCCTCCTCGACCCGCACGATGTCGTCCCACCCGGTCAGGTCGAGTACCGGGGCGTCGCAGGAGAGCACGGTCACGCGTTCCCCTTCGCTCCGGACCAGTTCGAGCACCGCCGCGGGAAGCTCGTATTCGCCGCGGGGGGACGGGGCGACCCGGCGGCATGCCTCGAAGATCGATGGCGTGAACCGCCAGCAGTTCATGCTCACCAGCGGGTCGGGTCCAAACCGTGCCCGGCCGGGGCCATCGGGCTTCTCGACGAGCTCGACGAGGAAGCCCTCGGCATCGACCGCGACCAGGGCGAAGGAGGCGATGCGCTCCGCCGGGATCCCCCCTCGCGCCACGAGTCCCGACGACCGGAAGCCGGCGAGCACCGTGCCCGGAAGGGCCCGAACCCGCCCGAGCACGAAGTCGGGGTAGAGGTTGTCCGCGTTCACGAGCAGGAACGGGTCAACCCCGACCCAGTCCGACGCGGCGAGAAGCGCCCGCGCCGAACCCTCGGGGCGGGGCTGAACCGCGAAGTCCACCCGGAGCGACCGGCCTCCGCCCCGTGCGGCACGCAGGGCCCATTCCCGGACCGGGTCCAGGGAACCGGCCTCGGCCTCGCCGTCGGGTCGCACAACGAGGCACACCTCCCCGATCCCGGCTCGCGCCAGCGCCGCAAGCCCGTACGCCAGGAAGGGCTCACCGTGGAAGGGAACGAGGGGCTTGAGCCCGAGCTCCGCCGCCCGGCGCTGGGCCGCGTCTGGGAGACCGTGGCCGGCACCGGGCGCCGCGGACCTGCCGCCGTCCGCCTGACCCCGGCGCGCGCCCGTCGCGCCCGCCCGCATCCGCGAACCCCGACCCGCGGCCAGGACCACGGCCTTCGTGGCCGGGGTCTCTTCGGGATCGGAACGCCTCGCATCGCGCATCCGCCGAAGCTACCCGGCCGTCCGGCCCTGCGGCAAACGGCGCGTCGGCCTTTCACCTGAAACCCCTGCGGCGCCATCTTCGTCCCGATGGAGGGGCCTCCGCCCCCCGCAGGCACCACCTGCCACGGACGCCACGATGCCCGGCACCGCGACCCACATCGATGACCCGGCGACCCCCTGTCGGAACTGCGGCGACCCGACGCCCGGGGCGTGGTGCCCGTCGTGCGGGCAGCGGAAGGCCCACCTGAGGGCCTCGCTGACGACCCTCGTACATGACCTCATGGAGGACCAGTTCGGGCTCGAACAGCGCACGCCCCGAACCCTCTTCGCCCTTTTCTTTCGCCCGGGGTACCTGACCCGCGAGTACCTCGACGGCCGGGTGGTGCGCTACGTCCAGCCCTTCAAGCTCTACCTGATCAGCTCTCTCCTCCTCTTCCTGCTGGTGGGCTTCGTTTCGACCCGCGGACTCGACGGAATCGGCTGGGGGAGCGACGCAATGACGTCGGCGGTGAACGGGCTCGAAGGTGAGGCCCTCGCCGACTCGATCCGCGCCGAGGTCCAGCGAGCCGTAGGCGGCGTGGGCGCCCCCGGCGTGGCGGCGGAAGGCACGCCCCCGGCGCCGGCCGCAGACACCCCTCCCACCGGAACGAGCGCGCAGACCGACACCGTCGCATCTTCCGGGGACCCCTGGTACGAGCAGGTCAACGTGAACACCGGCAACGCCCGGCTCGACGGGCTCATCCGGGCCCGCATCACCCGGCTCGGGCGGATGGAGCCACGGGACGCCATTCGCGAGGTGGTCCGCACCTTCCTGGCCCACACCCCCACCCTGCTCTTCCTCCTCCTTCCGGTCTTCGCGGGGGTGCTCAAGCTGCTCTACCTGCGGAGCCCGACCTTCTACGCGGAGCATTTCGTGTTCGTGCTCCACAACCATGCCTTCCTCTTCGGGATCTTCGCGGTGGGGATCCTGGCCTCGCTCATGGGTGCCGGGGGCCTCGCGCCCATCCTCTTCCTCTGGGCCGCGATCTACCTGTACCTGGCCATGCGCAGGGTCTACGGCCAGGGTCGCCGCATCACTGCGCTCAAGTACTGGACGCTCGGGTGGTGCTACTTCTGGATCCTGGTCGTCACCTTCCCGGTCATGGTGGTTGTGTCGCTCCTTCTGGCCGGATGACGCCGTCCGGGGCCCCCTCCGCGCTCAGCCGCTGCTCCCGCCCGACGAGGGCTCCGGGAGGTCCGTCCCGAACCCCCCCGCCGCCGACCGACGGTAGCCCTTCGCCGAGAAGCGCCGGCGGATGCGGGGCGCCTGGAAGGGCCGTACCCGCAGTTCGGGATCGCCCACCGGGGCATGCACCACCTCGATTCCCGCGGTCAGGAGCTCCGTGAACCACTCCACCAGGTCCGCCACCGGAACGTCGCCCGCGGGGCCCGGCGCGTCGGGGCTCGTTTCGTCACCGCCCCAGCCGAGGTAGACCAGGCGGGTGATCCCGTGGGCCTGCAGGAGCTTCGCCGAGGGAAGGATCGAATCGTCCAGGTAGTAGCGGTTGTCGAACTCTCCCGGGCGACCCTGGCGCGTCCCGAGGCGCGTCGAGTCGCAGATCCAGACCGGCGGGGCATCGGACGGAATCCGCCCCCGGGCACTCACCACCGTGGTCGCCCACCGCAGGAGCTCCGCCAGCACCCTTTCCGCCCGCAGCAGCCCCTGCCGGTGCGGCCAGTGGTCGAAGGTGCAGACGGGCTGGAGACCGGCCTCCGTCACGAGCCACGCCGCCGCCTCCACCGCGTGCCTCCCCGGCAGGTCCACCACCACCATCGTGCCGAGCTCCGTCGCCCATCCCGGAATCTGCGCCCCTACTCGGGCGTGGGCGGGAAGGCGGAACCCCTCGTTTCGCCCGAGTGCCCGCCCCCCCGTTCCCGCCGTTTCCTCCTCGATCTCGCGGAGGGGCGTGGGCCCCAGCGACCGCTGCTTCACCCGGTCCACCGCCGCGAAGAGGGGCACGGCGTGATAGGGCTCCCAGGGGCTCCCCTCCAGCGGCCCCCACGCCTGGAAGAGCGCCTCGGCCCGGGCATACGCCTGCCACCCCCGCCCCCCCTCGGCGTCGGGTGCGGTGGGGTCGCCGACCGAGACGTCGCCGGCCTGGGTGATGACGGGAACGCGAAGGCGCCCCAGCGCCTCAAGAAACCTGGACCACCGTTGCCACATGGAGTGCCTCGTGGGTCAGGAAGGGTCGGGATGCGGCCCGGGAATAGTAGCCCGCGAAGCGTCCGTTCAGCACGAACGCGCCAAGGGTCGGGTAGAGGGGCCCGCCCTCGAAGGCCAGGGGAAGGACCCGGAAACAGGCCTGCACGCACCACTCCGACGGCTTCGTCGCCGCCTCGGCCAGCGCCTCGTCCCACTCCTTCGGGGTCGAGAGCGACCCCATCACCACGGCGTCGCCCATGCGCCCGAAGGCGCGCTTGAGCACCCACGCCTCGCGTTCGTCGCGCAGCCTGGGTGCCTCGGCAGGGTCGAAGGGGAAGGTCCGCGGGCAGTGGGCGTCCAGAAGCGCCCGTTCCGCGGATGTCGCGGCGGTGTCCTCGTGCCAGAGCGCGAACATCTTCTTGCTCTGGCGAACCAGGTGCCGGAGGGGGTTCATCATGGGAAGCCCCGGTCCGAGCCTGCGCCAGCTGTCGAAGTTCGGGAGTTTCGGCATCCACTCGCCGGGGTAGAAGCGGAAGACCGCATCCACCGGCTGCCCGAGCACCTTCGCGCCCCCGAGCCAGCGCCTTGCGAGATGCGCCGGCGACCCCAGCACCACGGGGTGCCCCGCCTCGCCGAGCCAGCGCTCCAGGATCAGCATGTGCTGCAGGTCTTCGGAGAAGGCCGTGGCGTAGAGGAGCCCCACCCCGTCCGCATCCCGGAACGCCTCGACGAACGCCTTCCTGGGGCCCTTCTCCCAGCGGCACCCGGGGCCCGCATCGCCCAGCAGGTCGGGGAGCCCTTCGGCCTCGTTGAAGCCCCCGGGCACGTCCTCGTTGAACTCCGAGACCATCAGGCGCCCGTCGTCGCAGGGGAAGAGGTCGTAACGCGCGCACTGGTGGGGGCGCTCCGGCTCGTCGGCAATGAGCGGGTGAAGCGCCGGATGGATCCCCAGGCGCGAAAGGATCTCGGGGTCGCGCCGTACCCTTCCCTCGAAGGCGAGGAGCCCGGCACTCAGCCCCTCGACGGCGGCCACCACCTTCCGGTGGAGCGACTCCGGCACCACGAGGATCTCGGGAAGAAGGGTGAACCCCCCGGCCGAGAAGGCGTCCCACTTGAAGTGTCCGAAGCGGAGTTCCTTCAGGATGCGACGGCGCTCGGCGGAGTCGTGGGGCCAGGGGCGGGTCGAGAGGCCCCAGTCCGGCGGCGGGCCCGCCACCGCCGCGCCGGGCGCCCCCGCGTCGGACACTCCGCTCATCCCGCGCCCAGCACCACGTCTAGGAGGCGGTTGAGCCCCCACGCCGCCACGGCCAGGAAAACGTAGGCGAGCCCCTCGGTGGTCCGCGCCCCCGGGGCCCGTTCGCCCCCCGGCGCCGCTCCCCCGGCGCTCGCGCCTTCCCGAAGGGCCACCCCCCCGGAGCGCGAAGCGGCACGCGACCCGGCCCCGGCGATGCCGGCGAAGATCTCGTGCGCCACGAGCAGCCCCGCCAGCACCCCGAAGGTCAGGAGGCCGTGC
>JBJHBX010000263.1:0-4775 GCA_050485725.1 Gemmatimonadales bacterium
TAGGCCTCGTCGATCAGGACCACCGGGCCCCCGTCGCCCCGGGCCTCGCCCTCGGCGATGACGGCCTCGACCCAGCGGCGCGGCTGGAGCTCGCCGGTGGGGTTGTTCGGCCTGCAGATGTAGACGAGTCCTCCCCCGCCCGAGGGCCTCGCGGCGGCGGCGGCGTCCACCAGCGCGTCCGGGTCCGGGAGGGGACCGAGGCCGGGTGGTACGCCGGCCGCGTCGGCCGAGGGAGCCTCCCCGACCGGGCGTGGAACGAGACCGTTCATGCGGGCGAAGACCTCGACCATCGAGAAGGTGGGAGGGACGAAGGCCACGGCATCGCCCGGCTCACCTGCCGCCCGGAAGGCGGAATCGAGCAGGTCGTCGGAGCCGCAGCCGGTGGCCACCGAGGCGGCCTCGATGCCGAAGCGGCGGGCCACCGCGGCCTTCAGCCGGTCGGCGTAGACCGGCGGGTAGCGGAGGAGCTCCTCCGGGTCGGCCCCGCGCACCACCTCGAGCGCGGCCGGATGCGCACCCCAGCGGTTGGTGTTGTCGGAGAGGTCGACCTCGGCGGGACGCCGGTCCGGGGCATACGGCTCGAGGGGCCCGTAGGCTTCACGGGGAAAGGGGCTCACGGGTTTCGGTCTCCGGAAGGCGGGGGGCTCGTGGCGATGGTCCGTGCCGGGTCGGCTGCGCCCCGCCTCATCCGGGCGGCGGCGGCATGGGCGGGGAGCCCCTCGGCGTCGGCGAGGAGGGCCACGTCGTCGGCCAGGCGGGCCGCCGCCTCGGGCGTCAGCTCCTGCCAGGTGTGGAAGCGTAGGAACTCGAGGACCGACAGCCCCGAGAAGGCGCGGGAGCGGCCCGAGGTGGGAAGCACGTGGTTCGCCCCGGTGGCGTAGTCGCCGAAGGCCACCGTCGAGGGACCGCCCAGGAAGACCGTTCCCGCAGTGGTCTGGGTCTCGAGGTCGCGGCGCGGGTCGTCGGTAAGGAGGGCCAGGTGCTCCGCGGCATACGCCTCCGCGAAGTCGAGGGCCTCCTCGCGGGAGGCGGCCAGGACGAGGCCGCCGCGGTCCGCCAGCGCGGCCTCGGCGATCTCGCGGCGGGGCGCGGCGGCAAGCTGCCGATCGAGGGCGGCGCGCACGCGGGCGAGGAGCGCCGCATCCCATGAAACCGCGGCCACCGCGGCCTCGGGATCGTGTTCGGCCTGCGCCATCAGTTCGGCCGCCACCTGCTCCGGGTCGGCCCCGGGTCCGGCCACGACCAGCACCTCGGACGGCCCCGCCGGCGAGTCGATCCGGAGCTCCCCCGCCACCTGGCGCTTGGCCTCGGTCACCCACTGGTTCCCCGGGCCCACGATGGCCTCGACGCGCGGCACGGTGGCGGTCCCCTGCGCCATGGCCGCCACCGCCCCGGCGCCACCCAGCGCGAAGAGGCGGGTCGCGCCCCCGATGACACAGGCGGCAAGCACCTCCGAGGGGGGTTCGCCGCTGGGCCCCGGGGGCGAGCAGACCACGATCTCGGGGACGCCCGCGGCCCGGGCGGGAACGACCCCCATCAGCACCGACGAGGGGTAGGACGCCCGGCCCCCCGGGGCGTAGACCCCCACCGCGGGGAGGGGCGTCGAGCGGCGCCCGAGGCGAATGCCCGGCTCCGGCTCGAAGACGATCTCGGGCGGCACCTGCGCACGGTGGAAGGCCTCGATGTTCCGGGCCGCGCGTTCCAGCGCGCGTCGGACGTGGGGATCGAGGTGGGCCAGCGCCTCCTCCCAGCGATGCCGGGGCACCTCGAGGGCTTCGAGCTCCACGCCGTCGAAGTCCCGGGCCATCCGGAAGAGGGCGGCGTCACCGTCGCGCCGGACCTCGGCGATGAGGTCGCGCACCGCCTCGCGGAGCCTGCTTTCGTCGGCGGGGCGCCGTGCGAGGAGCCGATCACGGTCCGCGGCGTCCAGCTCGGAGATCCTCTTCTCGATCGCGATCTTCATGTCTGACTTCATGTTGGGGGTCGTGGCGCCGTGCTGCGGATGCCTCAGGGCATCAGGCGCTCGATGCGGGTCACGAGGATCCCCTCGGCGCCGAGCTCCTTCAGGCGAGCGATGGTCTGGTAGACCTGGTCCGCATCCACCACCGCGTGCGCGGCCACCCAGCGTCCCTGGTCGAGCACGTCGACGATGGTGGGCCCCGAGATGCCGGGGAGAACGTCGCGCACCTCGTCGAGGGTGGACCGGAGCACGTTCGCCATCAGGTAGCGCTTGCGGCGGGCCCGGAGCACCGACTCGAGCGCCGTGGTGAGCTCGGTGACGGCCTTCCGGGACCCTTCGAGGGCGCCGGCGTTCCCCACGAGCCGGGCGGAGGATTCGAGGATCGTGCCGATCTCCCGGAGCCCGTTCACCCGGAGGGTGGAGCCCGTCGAGGTCAGGTCGACGATGACGTCCGCCACCCCCAGGTGCGGTGCGATCTCGGCGGCGCCGGACACGGGCACCACCTGGATCCGGGTTTCGAGCCCGGCGAAGTAGCGGCGGGCGAGGCCGGGGAAGGAGGTGGCGACCCGCGTGCCTTCGGGGAGGTCTGTGGGGCTCGTCCAGGGGGCGTCCTCGCGGGCCGCGACGACGAGCCGGCACCTTCCGAAGCCCAGGTCCAGGAGCTCGGTCACCTCGCCCCGATTCGTCTCGGCCACCAGATCGCTCCCGGTGATGCCGAGTTCCGCGGCGCCGTCGGCCACGAACTCGGGGATGTCCTGGGCGCGGACGAAGATGGCCTGGAAGGCGTCGCCCAGCCGGGCGACGAGGGCCCGGTCGGCCCGGAACTCCGGGCGGAGTCCGGCCGTCTCGAACAGCTCGAGGGCCTCTTCGGAAAGTCGTCCCTTGTTCGGGATCGCGATGCGGAGCATGTGGGGTTCCTGTGGGTCGGAACTCGGTGGCGTCGTCGCAGGGGGCCGCGCCGGAAACGAAAAAACCGCGGCCCGTCGAGGTGACGGGCCGCGGTGGACGGTTCGGGGTCGTCGAGCGCCTGGCTTCAGGCACGCACCTCCGCCGCCACACGCCCCGTCGGGGACGCATGATGCGCGTGATGATGGAGATGCATCCGGCCCGAGGGCGGGGATTCGATTCGCATGAACCAATCGTAGACCGGACCGGCCCCCGGGTCAACGGGGAGCGGGTGGTCCCCGTTCGGCGGACCTTCCCGCGCCGGGCCGCGTACCCCGGGGATGACCTCGCTTCTGATGGGCCTCGTGCTCGGCACGCTCGCGGGGGGTGTCCCGCACTTCCAGGTGAGCGGAGATACCCTCCCTCCGGCCGTTCTCGAGGCCGCCCGGCTCGACCTTGCCGCCTCGGCGGCCACGGGGGCCGTGCTGGCCTGGGTCGACGGCGGAGGAGTCCGCGGGCTTCACGCGGTGGGGTACGCCGACCCCGAGCGGACGAGGGCGATGCGCCCGGATCACCTCTTCCACCTGGGCGGGTTCGGTGACCTGCTCCAGGCCGCCGTGGCCTTCGACCTGGCCCGGGCCGGGCTCCTCGACCTGGATGCAGAGGTGGGGCGGTTCGCCCCGGGCCTCCCGCCCGGTGTCGGTGCGGTCTCGATGCGCCAGCTCCTCCTCCATACGGCGGGGTTCGACGCGTCACCGCTCGCGCCACGACGCCCCGGCGAGCCGGTTCGGCGGATCCCGCCGGAGGAGGAGCTCGCGCTTCTCCGGGACTGGATCGTGCTTGCGCCCCCCGGGGCGCTCAGGTCCCCGAGCCCGCATCACGGGCTCGTGGCGGGGCACGTGCTGGAGGCCGCGACGGGGATGCCGCTCGGTGCGCTGGTCCCAGCCCGCTTCGCGCCCCTCTCGGGCCTTCGCGTCGCCGAGCCGGGCGGCGCGCCGGAAGGGGCGCATCCCGGGTTCCAGGTCTCCCAGTCGGCCGAGGGGCCGTACGTGCAGGCACCCCTCCCGGAACCCGCGGTCCTCAAGCCCCGTGAGCGCTTCTGGGCGACCGGTGACGAGGTGGCGGCGCTCCTCGCGGAGTGGCTCGGCGATCCCGGGTTCCTCGCGCAGCTCGCGCGGCCGGAGGTGGCGTCGTTGGAGGACGCCGGCGGAGATACCGGATGGTCGCCGGGCTTCCGCATTGCCGGGTCCGGTCGCTGGATCGCCTCCGGGCAGGGTCCTGGCCACACCACCGCCGTCCACTTCGAGCCGGCGAGCGGCGTCATGGTCCTGGTTCTCGCGAACGGGGGGGCGACTCCCATGACCCGTACCGTGAACCGCCTGCTCGAGCTCGCTCGAGATGACGCCCCGGCGCCCTCGGCGGAGCTCACGAGCCTCCCACAGACTGCGTTTCCCGAGGTGCCGCTGGACCGCATCATGTCGCCCAGTCCCGACCTCGCGGGCACCTACCGGAACGGGAGCGAGATCTTCCGACTGGTCGAGGACGAAGGGACGCTGGCTGCGGATCCGGGGGTGGCGGAACCCTTCCGGATCCGGACCCTTCCCGACGGCGCCTTCGAGGCGCACCTTCCCGACGGTCGAGCCACGATGCGCTTCCATCTCTTCCGGGACGACGCGGGCGGCGTGCTCGCGCTCTACCGGGGCATTGCCTTCCGCAGGGAGGGCTAGCCCGGAACGCGCCCCTCGCGCCGCGGTACTCCGGAGCGGTCCGGCGAGCGGTCCGGCGAGCGGTCCGGGCGCTCGGACCTCTTGCTCACTTCCTCCCCCCGTGCCCATGCCACGCCTTCCAGCAGCTTCCCGAGCCTGCGTCCTGGCCGCCGCGCTCCTCGCATGGGGCGCATCGGCCGGGTCCGCGGTGGCGCAGCTCCCGG
>JBJHBX010000264.1:0-4749 GCA_050485725.1 Gemmatimonadales bacterium
CGACCCGGGAGCCCTCGCGGCGGAGGGCGCCCTCGATCCCTTCTTTCCCCATCGCACCTCGCACTGGCTCGGACTCGACACCCACGACCCCGGTGACCACGTGTTCGAGGGAAGGCCCCGGCTCCTGGAGCCGGGCATGGTCCTGACCGTCGAGCCCGGCCTGTACGTGCCGCCGGCCGGGCTCTTCCAGGGAATGGAGATCCCCGATCCGGACCCCGCCGCGCCCTTCCGGGGCCTCGGCATCCGGATCGAGGACGACGTGCTCGTGACCGCGGACGGCCCCGAGAACCTCACCGCCGCCCTCCCCACCGATCCCGACGCCCTCGAGGTGCGGCTCGCGGGCTGAGGGGCGCCCGATCCCCCTACCGTGCCCGCGCCGGGGTGAAGGGCTCGTCTTCGCCGTCATCGCGGGTGAGTCGGCGCGCCAATGCCCGGTAGCGGACCTTCCACCGCTCGACCATGTCCTCGGCCTTCACGTAGATGACCGGGATCAGGAAGAGGGTGAAGACCGCGGCCACGAGCGCGCCCCCGATGGTCACGACCGCCATCGGGATGCGGAACCCGGCGCCCGCACCGGTGCCCACCGCCTGCGGAAGGAGCGCCACCGCGATCGCCACGTTCGACATCACGATGGGCCGGAGCCGGACGGGCCCCGCCTCCCGAACGGCCTCGACCGCGCTCTTTCCCTTCTGCTGGAGCTGCCCGGCGTAATCCAGGATCAGGATCGCGTTGTTCACGACGATCCCCACGAGCATCACCACCGCCATCATCGCGAAGATGTTGAGGGGCACCCCGGCCAGCATCAGACCGAGGAAGCCCCCGGCCATTCCGAGTGGCAGTGTCACCATGATCGTGAGGGGCCTCACGAAGGACTCGAGGATCATGGCGAGCACGATGTAGGTCAGGATGATGGCCAGCGCGAGCGCTTCGAGGATCGCGGCAAAGGCGTCTCCGAACTCCTCGAACTCGCCTCCCACCCGCCAGCTGTACCCGGGGGGGAGCGCCTCCTCGTCGAGACGATCGCGGATCGCTGCCACGCGGTCCACGAGCCCCCCCGTACCGATGTCCGCCTCGACATCGTAGCTCCGCTGCCGGTTCTCGCGCCGGACGGCGGGGGCGGTGTCCTCGAGCTCCAGCGTGCCGAGGGCGGTGATCGGCAGTCGCCCGGCCCGTGACGGAATCCTGAGCTCGCTGACCTGCTCCGCCCGCAGCCGGGACTCGGGGGGGTAGCGCACCCGGATGTCCATCTCGTCGCCCGCGCTCCGGAAGACGCCGGCCACCTCTCCCTCGAGGGCGGCACGCAGCGTGGCGCCCACCTGGGCCACCGTGAGACCTGCGTCGGCCAGCGCCGCGCGGTCCGGACGGAAGACCAGCTCCTGGCGGGGCTGCTCGACGGTGTTCCGCACGTCGACGAGTCCCTCGACCTCGGCCACGGCCCGGGTCACCTGGTCCGTGACCTCCTCCAGCCGGTCGGCGGGACCCGAGACCGTCACCAGGATGTCGGCAGAGGAAGGCGGGCCGAAGCCGCCCGCCATGGCCACCTGGATTTCCGCGTCGGGGATCCCGGCCGCCATGCGCCGGAGCACCTCCATCACTTCATCCGTGGATCGCTGGCGGTCGTCGCGGAGCGCCACCAGGAGCTGCGCGCGGTTCGCGGACTCCGCGGCGGCCATGAACCCGCTCCCCGCCGCAACGGTGGTCAGCACACGCTCCACCTCGGGCAGATCGAGCACCGAGGGCTCGAAGGCCCGCACCACCCGCTCCGTCCGGTCGATCGAGGCGTCGGACGCCAGCTCGATGTCGACCTGGATGATCCCCTGGTCGGCGGCGGGGAGGAACTCGCCCCCGACGAAGCGCGACGAGAGGAAGAGGCTTCCCACGAAGAAGACCCCCACCGCACCGATCACCATCCAGCCGTTCCGAGGCGTGGCAAGCGCCCATCCGAGTCCGTCGCGGTAGGCGTCGACCACCCCGCCGTAGCCCCGGTCCCAGCCCCGCCAGAGCGGCGCCAGGAAGGCGCGCTGCGCCCGCCTCGTCTCGTTCTTCCGGAGGAGCTTCGCGGCCAGCAGGGGTGCCAGGATGAAGGAGATGATGACCGAGAAGATCGTGGCGAAGACCACCGTCAGCCCGAAGGCGTAGAAGAACTGCCCGATGATTCCCCGCATGAAGGCGATCGGGGTGAAGACCACGAGGTTCGTCAGCGCCGAGGCCGCCACGGCCACCCCGATCTCGGCGGTCCCTTCCTCCGCCGCCTGCTCCGGGTCATATCCCAGGTCCAGGTAGCGGTAGATGTTCTCGAGCACGACGATGGTGTTCGTGACCAGGATCCCCACCGTGACCCCGAGCGCCAGCAGCGTCATCACGTTCAGCGTGAAGCCGGCCTGGTCCAGGAGGAGGAAGGTCGAGATGATCGTGGCGGGCATGGCCAGCGCCGCGACGAGCGTTCCACGCCAGGAGTGAAGGAAGAGGAAGAGGATCAGCGTCGTCAGCAGGATCCCGACGATGATCGCCGAGAGCACGTCGGCGATCGCGTCCTCGATGAACTCGCTTCCGTCCTGCACCACCACGAGTTCCGCGCCGGGCGGAAGAAGCTCCGCGCGGATCCGGTCCAGCTCCGCCCGGATCCCTTCCACCGTCGTGACGGTGTTCGCGTCGGCCTGCTTCTGCACCGAGATCGAGACCGCCGACTCCCCCTGCGAGCGGGCGAGCTGGGTCCGATCGCCGTACCCCTCCTCGACCCGGGCCAGGTCGCCCAGGCGCACCACGCTTCCGTCGGCCAGGAAGAGCCGAAGCTCCTCGAGCTCGCGCACCTCGCGGTACTCTCCCGTGACCCGGACCGAGGTTGCCTGGTCGCGGTTCTCCACCCGCCCCCCCGGTACCACCAGGTTCTCCGAGCGGATCAGCTCCACGATGTCCCGCACCGAGAGGTCGAAGGCCTCGAGGCGGTCGGGGAAGACCACGACCTCAACCTCGCGCGTCCGTCCCCCGACCACGCTCACGTCCGCGACGCCGTCGACCCGGGAGAGGCGCTCGCGGAGCTGGTCGTCGGCCAGGTCGAAGAGCCGGTCCGCTCCCTGGGGCCCCGAGAGCGCCACCTGCATGATGGGGAAGGCGTCGATGTCGAACTTCTGGACAACCGGTGCCTCCGCATCCGAGGGGAGCATGGCCCGGATCGCGTCCACCTGGTCCTTCACGTCGATGGCCGCCAGGTCCGCATCCACCTCGAGCTCGAACTCGAGGATCACGATCGACAGGTTGTCGCGGCTGAACGAGGTCAGCTGGTTCAGGTTCGCGATGTTCGAGACCGCGTCCTCGATGGGCTCGGTGACCTGGAGCGCCACTTCCTCGGGGCCCGCCCCCGGGTACACGGTGGTCACCGTCACCACCGGGAACTCCACGTCGGGGAAGAGGTCCGTCCGGAGCTGGTAGAACGAGAAGGCACCCAGCACCACGAAGATCAGGATCAGCATCGTGGCCAGCACGGGGCGCTGGACCGCCAGGCGGGGAAGGAAGCGGAACATCAGTCCACCACCCGCGCCCGGGCGCCGTCCGAGAGAAGGCGCGTGCCCTCGACGACGACGCGCTCGCCGGCGTCCACGCCCGTGAGGATCTCGACCCAGTCGTCCGCCCGCAGCCCCACCTCGACCTCGCGAAGTTCGACCCGGTCGTCGCCGTTCAGCACCCAGACCCCTTCGGAACGGAGGGCGGTTCTGGGGATGCGCACCACGTGGTCGCGGGAATCCACGAGGACCCGCACCGTGGCGAAGGTTCCCGGGCGGAGCCCGGCTGCGGCACCCCCGCCCACCCGCACGTCGACCTCCACCAGGCGGGAGCGCGGGTCCGCCTGCAGGGTGACGCGGTCCACGACGCCCTCGGGTGCGTCCTCGCCGCTCCCGACCCGGGCGGCCTGCCCCACCCGGAGCTCGGCGGCCTGCTCGGGGCTCATGCGCAGCGGGATGCGCCACGCCGAGTCATCGACGATCCGGACCAGCGGATCGCCCTGTGCCGGGATCATGCCGACCCGCCCGGGGACCTCGGAGACGATGCCCGCGATCGGCGCGAGCCCGTCCATGGACCCGGCCAGCGCTTCCCGGTCGGCCCTGGCCAGCTCGAGGGCGGTGTTCGCATCCTCCCAGTCCTGGTCCGACAGGGCGCCGGCCTCCCAGAGCGGACGAAGCCGTTCCACGCGCCGCTCCGCCTGCTGCACGGCGGCGTCGGCCTGCCGGATGCGGGCGTCGGCGGACTGGCCCGACTGGCGAACCAGGAGCTGCCCCTGGCGGACCCGGTCGCCCACCCGCACGCGGAGCTCGCGGATCTCGTCGTCGCTCCGGGCCCGGACCACCGACTCCCGCTCGCCGGTGACCGTCCCGGTGAAGGTGCGCCAGGCCTCGAGGGTTCCCCGTTCCGCAGTGGCCACCACCACGGGCATCCCCTCCTCGTCCCGGATCTGGTCCACCGTCGGCGCCGGCTCGTCCTCGGCGGAGAGCTGGACGAGGCGCAGCGTGAAGAGGGTGACCAGGAGGAGCCCCAGCACCAGGAGGACCCAGCCGGTGGTTCCCATGCCGCGTCGGTTCAGTGTCAGCTTCGTCATCGTCCGTCGTATCCGTTCAGGCGTTCGGCCACGAGGGAGATCGCTCCCCCGGAAGCCCGCTCGAGGCGGGCCAGGGCGTTCACGTGGCGGAGAAGGGCCTCCGCCTCGTTGACCCGCGCCTGCTGGAGCAGGAGGCGGGTATTCGACAGCTCGAGCGC
>JBJHBX010000265.1:0-4727 GCA_050485725.1 Gemmatimonadales bacterium
ATCGCCGTGGGGGGCGCGGCCTGGATCGGCTGGGGCGATTTCCACATGGGCGGCACGGCGCTCCTTGGAGACGCCCTTGCGCTGGGCGCCGCCTTCCTCGCTGCGGCCTACTACATCGTGGGGCGGTCGCTCAGGGCCCGCGTGGACCTCTGGAGCTACGTGCTCGTGGTCTACGGCGCCGCCGCCCTCGTCCTCCTCGCGGCCGTCCTCGCCATGCCCGGGGTCCCCCTGGTCCGGGGCTATGCACGCGGGGACTGGCTCGTCTTCGCGGCCCTGGCGCTGGGACCGATGCTGATCGGGCACACCGGGATCAACTATGCACTCCGCTATGTCCGCGCCTACATGGCGAACCTGGCCGTGCTCGGGGAACCCATCGGCGCGACGTTGATCGCCTGGCTTCTCCCTGCGCTGTCGGAGACCCCGTCACGGACGACCCTGGCCGGCGGGGCCATGATCCTCCTGGGCATCGGCGTGGCGCTCCTGCCCCCGCGCTCCCGCTTCCAGGCCCGGGGAGGGAATCAGGATCCGCCGGGTTCTCCACTTCCGGGCGACACCACCCCGGCCGAATCCGGACGGGACGACGATGGAGGCGTGGGCTGAAGCAGGTTCTCCTCGGACGAGGTCTCTAGTTCCCGCGCGATCTCCTCCTCGATCGTCTTGTCGGGGGCGAGGTCCGCCGGCGGTTCCTCGTCCCTGGCCGACTTCTCCGGGGAAGCGACGGTGCCTTCCCCGGCACCTCCGGGCAGGGCTCCGGAATCCGAGGGTCGCGCATCGCTCCCGGCAGCCTCCAGCATGCGGATCCCGAACTCGGGCGGGGGGGTCGCGACACCGGCGACCTCGAAGGCCTCCTTCACGGCACGGATCGCCTGGCTCCGCGTCTTTCCGAAGTCGGTCACCCTCTGGTCGACCCATCCGCTCACCTGGAGCGCCACGGCGGAATCCTGGAGCTCATGGATGCGCACCGCGGGGGACGGTGCCTCGAGCACGCCGCTGACGCCACCCACTGCCTCGCGTGCGATCCGGATGGCCGGCCCCAGCGCCTCGGAGGGCGCGATCCCCACCTGGAAGAGGAACCGTCGGCGCGGGTTCCGGGTCAGGTTCGTGATCACGGCCTTGTAGACGGTGGCGTTCGGAACGCGGACATGGTTCCCGTCGAGGGTCATCAGGACCGTCTCGCGGCCGGTCAGCCGCACGATCCGGCCCTCCTCGCCCTGCATCCGTACGTGGTCGCCCGGCGCGAAGGGCTGGCGGAGCGACAGGAGCACGCCGGCCAGGTAGTTCTCGACGATGTCCCGGAAGGCGAATCCCACCGCGATGCCGGCCACGCCCGCTGCGCCGAGGACCGCCCCGACGAGCGCCGTGACCCCCATCAGGTCGAGCGCCAGCAGGAGCGCGACCAGGAAGACCACGGCGCGCACCACCTGCCGAACCAGGTTCCGCGCGAACTGGTTTCGCGCGAGCCGGCCGAAAAGGCGATCCCACCGTCCTGCCCAGGCCGCGAGGAGGGCTCCGACGGTGAGGATCGCGAGCCCCAGGACCAGCGACGGGAGAAAGCGGAGGAAGGCCATCCCCTTTTCCTGGATCCGCTCCATGGCCGGCTCGAGCCGCCTCCGGACGTCGGTCTCCACCTGGAGTCCGCGATCGTCGATGAAGACGATCCCCCCGACCAGGGTGCGGGCGTACCCGAGGGCACGCTCCCGGTCCTCGGAGGAAAGGGCCCGTCCCTCGATCTCGAGGATCCGCCCGTCGAGCCGTATCCGGATATCCCGGAGCCCCGGCATGCGTCGGTAGACCGCGAGGAGCTCCGTGATCTCCGCGGCCTGCTCGAGCAGGGCCCCGGGCTGTACTCCGAATGCGTCGAGCGTCTCGACGGTGTCCCCGTCCGACGCCGGGGTGGCTGCGGAAGGCAGCTCCTGGGCGACCACGGCAGGCCCACCGCCCGACAGGAACAACGAAGGGGACAGGATGCCAGGCAGGGCGCCGGCGGCCACGAGGAGCGCCCGAACGCCGCGCACGCGACGCGGCCGGATCGAGGAGAGGCGAATCGGGGTCATGCCCCAAGGTAGGGGCCACCACCCTCTTCCGCCTCCCCCGGGCGACCGGCGGGCCACGGGCGCCACCCGGGGCGCCGCCTTGTGACCCGGGGGGTGCCATGTGATGTTCATCGCCGGCCTTCACGTCGATCCCCCGTGTCCGCCCCCCGAACGCCCGCCATGCACCGGTTCGAACGCCCCGCCCCCCGACAGGGGAAGATTCCGACCCTCCTCGTCGCCCTCGCCCCCCTCTTCGCGGCGTGCTCCGACGCGGTGCCTCCCGCGGATCCCGGACCCCCGATCCCCGTCCCCGTACCGGAACTCGCCGAGTTCACCGGCTCCGGCTTCAGCGAGGGGGAAGTGGAGCTTCTCCGGCAGCAGGCGAACCGGAACGCGGGTGCGCTGCGGGTCGCGCTCGACGACCCCGACCCCGTGCTGCGGGCGAGGGCGGCCCTCGCGCTGGCCTCGGTCCAGGACACCGCGTCCCGGGGAGCCCTTCACGACCGCCTGGCGGACCCGGACCCGCGTGTCCGTGCGAACGCGGCTTTCGCACTGGGGCAGACCGATCTGCCGGACGGCGGCCTGCGTCTGCTGGACGCCCTCGAATCGGAGCGCGGCTCGGCCACGGGAGAGGTGGTCGTCCGGACCAGGATCCTCGAGGCGCTCGGAAAGCAGGGAGGGGCGGTGGCCCTTGCACATCTGGTTGCGGACACCGGGGCTGACTCGCCCGACGAGGAACGGGCGGCCCGCCAGCTCGCGCTTGCCCGGATGCTGGTGCGGGAGATCGTCGACGAGGCTGCCCAGGGGGACGCCGGGCGGCTGCCCACGGTCCCGGACGACGTCGGCACCGCGGAAGCGAGGACGGCGCTCGTGGGCGCCCTCGTGGACGGCCTCCGGGACCCCATCCCGGCCGTGCGGGAAGCCTCGGCGTGGGGGTTCGGCCGGGTTGCCCGCACCGAGACCTGGAGAGACCGGGCGGACGCGCTCCGAGGTGCGCTTTCCGAGCTCGACCACGACGATCCGGCGGCGATCCACCTGGTCACGGCACTGGCGCGCCTCCGGGACGCCGCCGACCTTCCGCTCTACGCGCGTCGGCTGGAGGAGGCGACGGACTGGCGGATCCGCAACATCGCCGCCGTGGCCATCGGGGCGCGGGAGTTCGTGGCCTCGGAAGAGGTCCGGGATGCCCTTCGCCGGGCGATCGATGGCGACCCCTCGATGCACGTCCGGGTCTCGGCGGCACAGGCCCTCGCGGGACTTCTTCCCCCGATTCCCGACGCCGAGCTCCGTGCCCGCGCCTCGGGACCGGCGGCCGAGTGGCGCACCCAGCTCCCCTTCGTTCGGGTGGCGGCCGGGGCGGACCCGGTGCGTCCCGTCCTCGGCTGGATCGACGGCCTGCGGCGGAGCGAGCCCGTGGGGGTCGTTCATGCGCTCGAGCTCCTGCGGCCCCAATGGGACGAGGAGATCGATGACCTTCTCTTCGAGCTGGCCGAACATCCGGACGCCCGCGTCCGTCGCGTCGCGGTGGGGGATCTCGCGCGGCGCCTCGAGTTCGCCCCTGGGGGGATCGAGCGGCACGCAGCACTCTTCCTGGGCGCGCTGGATGCGCCGGAGCTTCCCATTGCCCTCGCAGCGGTCGAGGTGCTGGGCCACCCTGCCTTTCACCCCTTCGGTTCCGTGGCGTCGCTGAGGGCGGCCTGGGAAGCCCGGCAGGCCTCAGGTCCGGACATCCTGCTCGGGGCCATCCTCGTGGCGCTGGGCGAAACCGGGGATCCGTCGGTGTCGGAGCTGCTGGACGAGGGGATCCGGGACTCCCGGCCCCTGGTCCGGATGGGGGCTGCCGAGGGAATGGAGCGCCTGACCGGCTCACCTCCCCGCGGCCTGAACCTCCCGTCTGCGGGAGACCGGGTGGATCCCGTTCGGCTGGCGGAGCTGGGTCCGGAGCCCCGGTGGCTGATCGAGACCGAGCGGGGCGAGATCCGGGTGCGCATGGCGCCCGACCTGGCGCCTCTCACGGTGCTGGGCATCGCCGAGCTCACCGCGTCGGGGGCCTACGACGGCGTGCCCTTCCACAGGGTCATCGGCGGATTCGTGGCCCAGGGAGGAGACGTGGCGGCGGGCGACGGGACCGGCCAGGCCGGACTCTTCCTCCCCAGCGAATTCACCCTCCTTCCGTTCGTTCGGGGTACGGTCGGCATGGCCTCGTCGGGAAAGGACACCGAAGACGCGCAGTTCTTCCTCACCCACGCGATCCAGCCGCACCTGGACGGGTTCTACACGGCCTTCGGATGGGTCGAGGAGGGAGGCGATGTCATGGACCGTCTCCTCCCCGGGGACCTTCTCCTCTCGGCGCGGATCGAGGTGCCCTGACCGGCGGGGGGCTGGTGGTCGGGGCGAAGGGGAGTGGGGGGGATGCGGTGCCCCCCGATCCGCGCTTCAGCGTGACCGGCGCCCCCGCAGGAGCGTCTCGACCGTGCGGAGGAGGTCGTCTGGGTCGAAGGGCTTCGCCAGGAAGGGAATGTCCGGGTCGCGGGCCTCGACGCCCGCGGCGAGGATCGGGTCCTCGGCGGTGAAACCCGAGGTGAGGATGACCAGCACCTCCGGATGATGCGCGCGCACGTCCTGGACGAGGCGCGTCCCCCAGGAGTCCGGCAGCATGATGTCGAGAAGGAGAAGGTCGACCGGTTCCTCGGA
>JBJHBX010000266.1:0-4725 GCA_050485725.1 Gemmatimonadales bacterium
GCGGAAGAGGGGGTCGTCGGCCCGCTCCACGATCCACGCGTTCAGCGTCTCCCGCTCGTCGTCGGGCGAGGTGACGCCCGGGAGCCAGCGGTGCCCCCACTCGATGGACCAGAGGTCGTAGGGGCCGACCTTGGCGTAGAAGCAGGTGTCGTCGCCGGGCTGCGCCACGTAGTTGAAGCGGGCGTAGTCCATGATCGACGACGAGGTCCCGTTTTCGCAGACCCAGCGGGTGCGGAGCGAGTCCACCGGAATCGACGAGTGCCCCTTCATGTTGTGCGGAAGCCCGATCGTGTGCCCCACCTCGTGCGCCGACACGAAGCGGATCAGCTCACCCATGACCTCGTCGTCGAACTCCACCCCCCGGGCGTCGGGGTTCACCGCCGCCGTCTGCACGAAGAACCAGTTCCGGAGCAGGTTCATCACGTTGTGATGCCACTGGATGTGCGTGCCCAGGATCTCGCCGGTGCGCGGGTCGAAGAAGCGCGGGCCCGACGCGTTCTGGACCGGTGATGCCAGGTAGCGGATGATGTTGATGCGTGCATCCGCCGGATCCCAGTCCGGGTCCTCTTCCGGCGTCGGGGGCATCTTCGCGATGATCGCGTTCGAGAAGCCCGCCGCCTCGTACGCCACCTGCCAGTCCTCGACGCCCTTCGCGAGCCAGTAGCGCCACTTCTCGGGGGTCGCCGGATCGATGTAGAAGACGATGGGCTCCACCGGGTCCACGAGCTCGCCCCGCAGGTACGCCGCCGTGTCCGAGGGCACCAGGCGGAAGCGCTGGATGTAGCGGCGCTGCAGGAGCCGCTGGGCGTCGGCCCCGAAGTCGTTCATCTGCGTCGAGAAGTACCCCACCCGCTCGTCCCAGTACCGGGGAATCATCGGCTCGGCGGGGAGCACCATGAGTGAGTGTCCGAACTCCATCGAGAGGCTCTCGCCCGCAGCGTTCGCAGGGGGGTTCCGGGCCTCGTAGGTCACGACCCGGCGCACCTCGATGTTCTCGGGGAAGCTCCGCATCGACTCGACGAAGGTCCGCGTCCCGTCCATGCGCTGCACCTGGTACTGGGTCCGGCGCTGGCGGGTCAGGCCGATGATCGTCGCATCCGAGGTGAAGAAGTCGGTCACGTCGACGACCGCCGTCCCCTCACCCTCGGTGGCGATGGCCCAGGTCGCGAGCACCGGCTCGAAGTTCGAGTTCCGCACGGCCTGGTAGACCGGAAGCTCCGGGTCGGCGGTGTTGTCGAAGCTCACGTGGCGCATCAGGATCCGGTCGCCCCGGCGCTCGAAGCGGACCATTTCGGTGGTCTGCCTGTGTCCGCCGAAACCCACGCCGGGCGCGGTCTGCGTGATCCGGGTAATCAGGATCATGTCCCGTCCCAGCATGGCGTCGGGAATCTCCCACATCCACTTGTCGTCGACCTGGTGCACGGTGAAGAGGCCCTCGCGCGAGGTGGCCGACGCCGGGATCACCTCGGCGTATGCGCGCATTCCGTTGCGGGATGCGGGGCGTTCGGCGGGGGTCTGCGCGGCCGCCTGGGCCTGCGCCGGCGGGGCGGTCGTCGCCCCGGATTCGCGGGCCGCGCAGGCCGGGAGCAGGGCCACGAGGGCCAGTGCGAGCAGGGTGCTTCGCATCGAACGAGTAGCGGTCATCGAGGATTCCTCCATCGGGTCCGGCATAGGTGCCGGAAAGGGGTCAGAACTGGAAGAGGCGGGTGGCCTTGACCACCAGGGCGCGGTTCCGGAGTCGCGAGGTGCGCGGGTCGGCCGCCGCCAGGTCTCCGGTATCGCGTTCGTCGGTCCAGACGACGAAGAATTCGCTTCCGGGGCGGTATTCCCAGCGGAAGCGGAGGTTCGAGGAAAGGGATCGGTCCACCGAGTTGTGCTGGACCAGGGTGCTCGCGAACATCCGCGGCGTGAAGGCGTAGTCGATGCGCGCGCGGAGCAGGGTCTGGTCGAGGTCGCCCTGCGGCAGGCGGATCCGGTTCAGGGTGAGCCCGGGCTCCACCGAGAGGTGGTTCGTCACGACGACCCGTGCCCCCGAGAGGCCCAGCCCGGTCAGGGTGCCGTCGTAGAAGTCACCGTGACGAACGGAAACCGTGCCCGAGACCCTTCGCTGCGGGCCGGTCGTGAGCGAGGCGCGCACGTCGGTGAACGGATAGGCGCCGGGCGCCACGGCGAGCCCCGGGCCCACCGGGAAGGGGCGGTCCAGCCGCTCGAAGTTCCGGTAGATGTCCAGGTTCAGCCGATCGCTGCTCTCGAACTCGGTCGAGAAGCGCCCCTGCTGCTGGCGGCTCTGGAGCCGGCCGTCGAGCCCCTTGAAGTGGTCCACCGAGGCCTCCCAGGTGAACTTCCGGACCGAGGCGATGCCGGCGGGTCGCGGGCTGAAGCGGAGGGTGGCCGCGGACTTTAGGAAGTCGGCGCGGCGCACGAAGCCGACCTCGGGGTTGAAGGCGTTCCCGACGTTCAGGAGCTCGGTTTCGACCCCGTACCGGTCGTGGTTCCAGTCCAGGGAGGCCTGCCAGCTCGAGCGGTCGAGCTCGGCAGGGTCGGTGCCGGGCCCCACGCCGGGGCGAATCGGCAGGGGGCCGTCGGTACGCGCGAAGTACCCCCCGGTCGTGACGTTCTCGAAGAAACGGAAGGTGCCGTCGACCCCCCAGCCCCGGTTCGCCCCGTCGCCGGCGAGCGCGTCGGCCCGGTGCGTGAACATGGCACCCACGTTGCTCCGCCTGAGCACGTCGCGCTTCACGCGCAGGACCGAGAACCGGTTCGCCGGCACCAGGGGCGACAGCGGCCCAGCGTCACCGCCCCCCGGATCGGGCGGTTCCGGGCCCGCGACGGCGGCGGTGTGGATGTGGACCGCCCCGATTCCCCAGTCCCCTGCCTTTCCGGTCAGCCGTGCGCCCCCCCGGATCGGAACGACCTCGCCGGCCTCGAACCCGATCCGACGGCTGTAGAACAGGTACGGAACGTCGCTCGAGAACATGGCCATGGGGTTGAAACCCTGCGTTCCGCGGCCGAAGTCGAAGTTTCCGCGCCCTTCCAGGAAGAACTCCCGCTTCTCCGGAAAGAAGAGGCTGAAGCGGGTCAGGTTCACCTGCTGCTCGTCCACCTCCACCTGGGCGAAGTCGGTGTTCCAGGTGAAGTCCGCGGTGAGGTGGGCGGTGACCCCGTAGCGAAGGTCGATCCCGACGTCCGCGTCTCGCCGCGCCCCGCCCGCGGGATCGAGCACGGCGTCGCGGGTCGTCCGGGCAGTGGCGTACGGGCGAAGCTCCACGTTCCGCCCGGCGGGGGGCAGGTCGAGCCCCACCAGCGTTCCACCGGCCGAGACACGGTTCAGCGCCTGCGGGCCGGCCATCGAGGCGGGAACCGGGTTCAGGTAGGCCCACTCGTTCTTCCGGCGAATGGAACGGCGGAGCTGGATCCCCCAGACCTGGCCCGAGCCCGACCGATAGCGGAGCGACTTGAAGGGAATGGCCATTTCGACGATCCAGCCGCCGTCGAACCGGCCGGTGCCCACCTCCCAGACCGGATCCCAGTCGGCGTTCGAACCCCCTTCATCCACGACCGAGTAGTCGGCCCGGGCCCCCAGGGGGTTCGCATAGAAGGCGAAACCGCTTCGTCGGTCGTAGAAGGTGTCGAAGAGAACCCCGAAGTGGTCGTTGTTCCGAAGCCCGCTCGAGTCGCGCCGCAGCTCGTTCACGACCCATTCCCCGGGCGGCGCCGAGTCCCAGCATCGACAGATGACGTAGACGTGGGTGTCGTCGTGCAGGATCCAGACGTCGGAACGCTCCGATGCCGGGGCGCCGTGCACGGGCGCGGCCTGGATCATGTCGCCGAAGGGCGGTACGACCTGGAACACCTCCTCGTCGAGGACCCCGTCCAGGCGCAGGGGGCGGTCGATCCGGACGGCGCGGATGGTGGCACGCCCGGCGTCGTCCCTGGCCAGCATGATCGGGAAGGCCGGGGGAGGCGCGCCGTCGAGCTGGAGCGGCGGGACCCCTTCCAGCCGGATCCCTTCGGCCAGCTCGACCGGCTCGGCGGACCCGGGCGCTGAGGCGGCGTCTCTCGAGGCGTTCGCTGGCCCGGCCTGTCCCGCGGCATCGGTGGCGGCCAGGAGGAGCGCCGCCGCCAGGACAAAGGCCAGCATGCGGGCGGGGCGCCGCACGAGTCGGCGCCGCCGCGGAGAGGGGAGACGAATGGGGATCGACAAGGTCGCTCCGGTCGCGGGGTGGAAGCCCTGAGACTACCACCCGGCGCCGCCCGCTCACAAGAGCCGGTCCACGGCGGTGGCGAGGTCCCGCCCCCCCGTTCGCGCGGGCCGTTCGAGCCCGCCGTACGAGCCCGCCGTCCGGGCCCACCGACCTCGCCCCTGGCACTTCCCGGCGCACCCCCGGTACGATAACCCGCGATCCGGTCTCCGCGGCGTGCAGACGGCACCGCCCGGAGGACCCGCCATTCCCCAACGAGGAGGTCCCGCGATTTCCACGCCACGCGTGAACGAACAGATCCGAATCAGCCCCGTCCGCCTGATCGATGCCGAGGGGGAGCAGGTCGGCATCGTCGCCCTGGACACCGCCCGCGAACGAGCCGAGACCGCCGGGCTCGACCTGGTCGAGGTGGCCGCGCAGGCCCGGCCGCCGGTGGTCCGCATCATGGACTGGGGGCGGAAACTCTACGAAGACCGGAAGGCCGCCCGGGCCGCCCGGAAGAACCAGCACCAGACCGAGGTGA
>JBJHBX010000267.1:0-4711 GCA_050485725.1 Gemmatimonadales bacterium
GGACCGCGGCGACCAGGGGTTCGACGGTCGTCCCGATTGCCGCCCTCCCCGCTTCCAGGGTCCGGAGCCCGTGGAAGAGGAGGAGCGGCGCCGCGGCCATCGTCAGGAGCCCGAAGAGGAGCGCCAGCGCCCAGCCCCCTGCATCCCCGGGAAGCACCAGCGCTTCGCCCCCGGCGAGAAACCAGGCGGCGAGGCCCGCCGTGCCCCCGACGGTGCTCCAGAAGAGGGGCACCAGGGCGCCCCGGGTCCGCCCCGTCATCTTTCCGAAGAGCGTGTAGGTCCCGTAGGCGACCCCGGTCAGGCAGCCCCACAGGATTCCCTTCAGGCCGAGCTCGACGTCGATCCCGCGAGCGCCGAACACCGTGAGCCAGACCCCGATCACCGAGAGAAGGGCAAGCCCGCCCCGGACCGGGGTCAGCCGCTCGCCCAGCAGGATCGCCGAAAGCGCCACGACCCAGGCGGGGGCCAGGTAGAGAAGCGCCACGGTGGCCGGCACGCCGACCGTGGCCGTCGACATCTGGTACGCCAGCTGGAACACCCCGACGATGGCCCCGCCGAACCCGGCAAGCAGGAGCACATCGCGGAGCCCGATCCGAAAAGCCCGGAGACCGAAGGCCGCCATGAAGATCGCGAGGAAGAGGACACCCCCCGCGGGCCGGATCAGCGCCACCGACATCGGGGGGATGCCCAGCCGGTAGAGCGCCACGCTGAAGGGCCCGGAGGTCCCCCAGAGTGCGCCTGCCAGGATCACCTGCGCGTAGGCGACGGTCACGCGCCGCTCGGAAGGCTCGATCTGCATCCGGGCAAGATAACTCCGCGGGATGCCCGCCGGGGCGCCGGTGGGCAGGTGCTCCCCTCCGCCCTATCTTGAGCGGGTACCCTGCCCTTCGACCGTCCCCCGGATGCCTCCAGAGCCAGCCAACCCGCCTCCGGCCGACCGCCGGCGCTACCGCTTCCTTCTTCGACTCCGGCCCCGCCTCGCCCCCCACGCCGGGGCGCTCGCGCTGGCCGGCGTCCTCGTGCTCATCGGAACCGCCATTGGCCTGGCCTTCCCCCTCGTGGTGCGCGAGATCCTGGACGCTGCCTTCCTTGCCGGAGACGGTGCGCTCCTGAACCGGGTGACCCTCTTCCTGCTGGCGCTCTTCGCGCTTCAGGCAGTTGTGAACTTCGGGCAGAGCTACCTGGCCGCCTCGGTCTCCGAGCGCGTCGTGGCGGGGCTCCGCGACGACCTTTTCGCGCATCTCGTCCGCCAGCCCCCGGGCTGGTTCGCGCGGAACCGGGTCGGGGACCTCTCCTCGCGCCTCGCATCCGACGCCGGCCTCGTGCAGGGCATCCTGCGCTTCGGCATTCCCGAGCTCGTGCGGCAGGGGCTCTTCCTGGTGGGGGCCCTCGTCCTGATCACGATCACGCATCCCCGGCTCACCCTGGTCACCTTCGTCGCGATCCCCCCGACGGTGGTCGCGGCCTGGCTCCTGGGCCGGCGGGTGCGTCGGATCTCGACCGGGATCCAGGACCGCCTCGCAGGCGCGGTGTCGCGGGCCGAGCAGGTCTTCACCCAGATCGCCACGGTCCAGAGCTTCACCCGCGAAAAGTGGGAGGCCGAGCACTTCGAGGCCGAGGTCGAGGCCACCCGCGACGGAGGGCTCCAGCGTGCGGTGGCCCGCGCGATCCTCACCGGGGTCGTGAGCTTCACCGCCTTCGGCGCGGTGGCGCTGGTGGTCTGGGAGGGGGGACGCCTCGTCCTGGCCGGGGCCCTCACGCCCGGGACCCTCGTGGCCTTCCTGGTCTACTGGATCCTGATTGCCGGCGCCGTCACCTCGCTCGCCGGCTTCTGGGGGAACCTGCAGGAGGCCTCGGGGGCGGCGCGCCGCATCTTCGACCTCCTCGACGAACCGGTCCGCATCGAGAATCCGGCGAACCCCGTTCCACTGCCGAGGCCAGCGCGCGGCGAGGTGCGCTACGAGGGGGTCCGCTTCCGCTACGGCCCCGACCTGCCGGTCGTCCTCGACGGCATCGACCTGGCCCTCGCCCCCGGCGAGCAGGTGGCGCTCGTGGGCGCGTCAGGGGCCGGGAAGAGCACCCTGGCCTCCCTCCTCTCCCGCTTTCACGATGCAACCGAGGGCCGGGTCACCCTCGACGGCATCGACGTGCGCGACCTGGAGCTCGAGGCGCTCCGGGGCGCGGTGGGGCTCGTTCCCCAGGAACCGATGCTCTTCGCCGGCACGGTGCGCGAGAATCTCCGCTACGGACGTCCCGACGCCACCGATGCCGAGGTCGAGGCGGCGGCCCGCGAGGCGCGGGCCCACGACTTCATTCGTGCCTTCACCCGGGGCTACGACGAGATCGTCGGGGAGCGCGGGGTGACTCTGTCCGCCGGGCAGCGGCAGCGGATCGCCATTGCCCGGGTGCTTCTCAAGTCGCCGTCGGTCCTGATCCTCGACGAGGCCTCGAGCGCCCTCGACGCCGAGTCGGAGCGGCTCGTGCAGGACGCCCTCGAACGGCTGATGGAGAACCGCACGACGCTCGTGATCGCGCACCGCCTGTCGACGATCGTCCGGGCCCAGCGGATCCTGGTGCTGGATCGCGGCCGCATCGTCGCGACGGGGAGCCACGCCGACCTCCTGGAGACGAGCGAGCTCTATGCCCGCCTGTACCTCCGTCAGTTCGATGCGGAGGATGCGGCCGGAGCGCTTTCTTCCGATGGGGTGGTTTCCGCCGCCCTCGCCCCCGTCCCGGCCGGTGACCCGGGTGCCGGCGGCGGCAGCGGCACGCCCTCCTCGAGCCAGGCGTAGCGCCCCTCGAGGGCGTCGAGGGCGACCGCACGGGTGGCCCGGTCATCGTTCCGGAAGACCTCCCGGAAGAGGCCCCGGATGCGGCGGCGGGACTGCCGGCAGAAGAGATCGGCGAGGGCCTCGGGCGAGCGGTCGCCGGGGTTCTCGTCGAGCCGGCGCCGGGCCTCGAGGCAGACCACCGACATGTGGAAGAGCTCGGCGCCGATGTCCACGATGCGCCCCAGCACGGCCTGGCGGCGCTCCAGCCCTCCGCCGAAGCGCAGCATCGCGTGGAAGATCGTGCGGGCCAGCCGCCGAGAACTCCGCTCCACGAACCTCAGGTGGGTGGCCAGGCGGCCGAGGTCACCGTACCGGGGCCACCAGCCCCATCCGAGCCAGCGGGTCGGATACCACCAGGCGTAGTGGAGCGCGCCCCGGAGCGCCGCCCCGGCCCGCTTCCCCAGGGGTGCCCGGGGGTCCACCAGGGCGCCCGCCACCTGCAGGTGCAGGTCCACCGCCTCTCGGGCGATGAAGAGCCGCATGATCTCGGACGTTCCCTCGAAGACCAGGTTGATGCGCAGGTCCCTGAGCGCCCGCTCGATGGCGACGGGGCGTTCCCCCCGTGCCGCGAGCGAATCGGCGGTCTCGTAACCGCGACCGCCGTGCACCTGGAAGGCGTCGTTCATGAGCCGCCACGCCGCCTCGGTGTGCCAGAGCTTCGTGATCGCGGCCTCGAGCCGCAGGTCCAGGCGACCGGAGTCCGCCATGGCCGAGGTCACCTCGACGGCGGCATCGATGGCGAAAGCGTCGGCGGCCATGCGCCCGAGCTTGAGGGCCACCGCCTCGTGCCGACCGATGGGCTGGCCCCACTGCACCCGGTCGGCGGCCCAGCTTCGCGAGGCGTGGAGCCCGATCTTCGCCGCCGTGGTGCAGAAGGCCGGGATCGACAGGCGCCCCGTGTTGAGCGTCACGAGGGCCAGGCGGAGCCCCTCCCCCTCGGGACCGATGACGTTCCCGACCGGGACCCGGACGTCGTCGAAGCGGATCACCCCGTTCGAGATCCCCCGGAGCCCCATGAAGCTGCAGAGGTGCTCGACGTGGACCCCCTCCCACGCCGTCTCGACCAGGAAGGCGGTGATGGGACGCTTCCCCCGCACCCCCTGGCGGGGAGGGGTGCGCGCCATGACCACCATCAGCTCGGAGCGGGGGCCGTTCGTGCACCAGAGCTTCCGGCCGCTCAGGATCCAGTGCGAACCGTCATCCGAGAGGCGGGCCGAGGTGGAAAGCCCCGCGGGGTCCGAGCCCACCTCGGGCTCGGTCAGCGCGAAGGCGGAGAGCGCTCCTGCCGCGATGCGCGGGAGGTAGGCACGCTTCTGGGCCTCGGTCCCGAAGAGCATCAGGGGCTGCGGTACCCCGATGGACTGGTGGGCCGAGAGGAAGGCTCCGGTCGAGGCGCAGCGCGCCGAGACGATCTCGAGCGCCCGGGCGTAGGTACGCTGCGAGAGCCCGAGGCCCCCGTACTCCGTGGGGATCTTGATGCCGAAGGCGCCCAGTTCCCTCAGGCCGTCCAGCACCTCGTCGGGGACCCAGCCCTCGCGGTCGATGGCGTCGCCGTCGATGTGCGACCTCGTGAAGGCCTCGAGCCGCTCCAGGAAGGCCTCGGCGCGGGCCGCCTTCCCGGGGTCGGGTGGAGGCGGGGACTGGCTGAGGAGGTCCAGGCGCACCCGCCCTTCGAAACAGGCCCGCATGAAGCTGGCCCGCTCCCAGCTCGTTTCCCTGGCCGACTCGGCCACGTCGCGCGAGGCCTGGGTGGAGGGGGCGGCCCGGACGTCGACGTCGCTGGACATGGGTTCCTCCCGCGGGGGCAGGAAGCGCCCGTGCGCCCGCGGCCTGGTGTGGGATGCCGCGCCTGGCGCCGGACCGGGTCCTGGGCGACCGGG
>JBJHBX010000268.1:0-4689 GCA_050485725.1 Gemmatimonadales bacterium
GACCTGGTCGAGGTGGCCGCGCAGGCCCGGCCGCCGGTGGTCCGCATCATGGACTGGGGGCGGAAACTCTACGAAGACCGGAAGGCCGCCCGGGCCGCCCGGAAGAACCAGCACCAGACCGAGGTGAAGGAGGTCCAGCTCCGCCCCCGGACCGACGACCACGACTTCGACACGAAGCTCAGGCGCGCGCGCCGCTTCCTGGCCGAAGGCAACATGGTCCGCCTCGTGCTTCGCTTCCGCGGGCGCGAGCTCCGGCGCCCCGAGGTCGGGATCGAGACCCTGGAACGGATGATCGAATCGGTCGGGGACCTCTCCCGCGTCGAGCAGCGGCCGAAGGGAATCGAGGGGCGCCGCATGGTCGTGCTCCTCTCGCCCGAGGCGGGCTGAGGGCACCAGGCGCAGGGCGGCGCGGAGCCCACCCGGCCCCGCGCCGCCCGCCCCGTTTCCGCATTCCGATCAGCGCACCAGCGCCAGCCGCACCACCCGCTGGATTCCCAGCTCGTCGTGGTGCACCCCGTAGAGCGCATCGCCCACGAACCGCTGCGGCACGAAACCCCGCGGTGTGGTCACGACCCCGAGGTACTCCCCCCGGTTGTCGAAGACGTCCCAGTCCGGGCTTCCGATCCGCCCCGACTGGAGATCCTCCATCGTGATCGCGTCGAGGTCCAGGTCCGGGCTCACGCGCTGCACCCAGAGCGTGCCCTCGGGACCGGCCAGGATCGACGACAGGGCGGGCCAGTGGTCCTCGAACTCGATCCCCGAAAGGAGCTGCTCGATGACCTCGGCCGGGATCGGCTGCCCGCTGTCCTCGAAGCTCTGACGGAACATGTTCCGCATCTCGTTCCGCTGCCGCTCGCTCACGGGCCGCCGCTCCACCGCCCGCCGGACGATGGTGGTCTGATCCCCATTCCGAAGGGCGAGGGAGTATTCGTCGTTCGTGCCGGTCACGACCCGCCCGTCGGAGAGGATCTCCCAGACCGGCTCGGGAGAGAAGATCCGGAAACGGGGCATGCCGTCGGGGCCCATCGTGAAGGTCTCACCCGCCGCCATGGTGCGGAGCGTTTCGCCCTCGGCGCTTCCGGGCGACAGCCGGACGATCCGGTCGCCAGGGCCCTCCGGGGCCTCGGTCATGCCGGGAATGGCCATCTGGCGGAGCTGGACCAGGAGCGAGCGGTCCGCTGCGCGCCTGAACAGGAGCGGAATGCCCTGCTCGACGGGAATGCGCGGAGACTCGAGTGCCTCGCCCTCGGGCGAGAAGCGGGCGATCCGCATGTTCCCCATGTCGGGTACGGCCACGGCACCCTCGGCGTCGAAGAAGACGCCGGTGGTGATTGCCAGCTGCTGCGAGAGCTCACCCGGACCGCCACCGGCCCGGCCGAAGGCGCGGAGAAGCGTTCCGTCGGCATCGAAGATGCGGACCCGGGTCGCCTGCTGGTCCAGCGTCACGATCCGCCCCTGGTCATCGGCATCGACACCCACCAGCATGCCGAACTGGAGCTCGGGGTCGCCCTGGTCCACCCCGATCCTGAGCTCCTCCTCGAGGCGCCAGCCATCGGCACCCCAGGCGCCCTGCCCCACGTTGGTGATGATCCGGACCCCGGCCGAGTCCTGCACAAGGGGGCCCGAGGCGTCGGCTCCACCGCCCCCGCACCCGGCCAGGACGAAGACGGCAAGGGCGGCCGCGGCCGCCGGGAGCACGGGGTTCCGACTCCGGGGGCGCGCACCTCGACGCGACCGCACGCTGCGAATCTCCGCCGGCACGCCGGGCACGGAGTGATCGGAAGGGAGGCGGGCTCCCTGGAAGGCCTGCATCATGGTCTCTTCTCCGGTTCTCGTGTCGAGCCCGCCCGAAACGACGACGGGGCCCCCTTCCTACGAAGGGAACCCCGCGAATCCTTCAGCGACCCGGAAGATCCGACCGGACACGCCGATCCGGACGGTGTCGTCCGCGTCGCTTCCGGGGGATCCGGGCTCAGGCGGCGGCTGCCGCGGCTCCGCCCAGGAAGGACATGATCAGCATGATCACGAAGACGACGAGGAAGAGGTAGAAGAGGATCTTCGCGATCCCGGCTGCGGCCGAGGCCGCGCCTCCGAAGCCGAAGGCGCCGGCGATGATGGCCACCACGAGAAAGATCAGGGCCCACGTGAGCATGCAGGGTGCTTCCTTTCCGACCGCAGGATCGGATGCATCCGCGTCGGGAGCGGTCGACTTCCCGAATACGCAGGGGAAGGTCGACCCTCGAGGCCCCGGAACGTTCCGATTCGAGACCGCGCGAGCCGGTCGCAGGCGCTCAGGAGAGCGGTTCGAAACGGCCGGTCTCGCGGTTCTTCCGGACATCGTTCCAGGGGAAGCAGCGGCCGTTCATGGCCACGTAGACCCCGGGTGGAAGGACCTGCGCGAAGGAGAGGGCGCTCCCCAGGTTGAAGAGCCCGTCGGAGCTCCCGAAGGCGTAGGGGATCATGGCGCCGGTCAGCACGATGGTCTTCCCCTCGACGGCCTCGGCCAGGGTGCGGGCCGTTTCGACCATCGTGTCGGTCCCGTGCGTGATGACGATCCGGTCCTCGGGCGCGCGGGCGCAGTTCCGGGCGATCGTGTCGCGGTCCGCCTCGGTCATCTCGAGCGAGTCGACCATCATCAGGGTGCGGAGCTCCAGGTCGAGCCCGCAGCGCCCCCGGCGCAGCATTTCAGGAAGGTGGGAGTCGCCGAAGTCCAGGCGGCCCCGGATCTCGTCGTATTCCTTGTCGAAGGTACCGCCCGTCACGAACACGCGAATCGTCATGCCCGAATCTACGACCGCGGCCGAAGGTGTGGAACCGTGGCCCGATCCGGACCGGGAAGGGCTTTCCGCGAACCCGGGAAGATCCTTCCGGCCAGCCGGCCGTTCGACCCCGGGATCCCAGCAACGGTGCGGTCTCCCGCCCGGCACGGATCCTGACCCGAAAGGTGGACTGTGGTGTGATTCACCTCTCGACGGAGTGAAGACTTCGATGACGAACCTTGCACGCGCGCTTGCGCTTTCGGCCGCCTTCGCGGCCCTCCTTGTCGCCCCCCACGTCGCCCTCGCCCAGGTCCAGGTCTCGGGAGAGGGCCGGGTCGGCGTGACCTTCCCCACCGGCGACCTGTCGAGCGACGGCGCCGAGGCCGGGCTGGGCATCGGCGCCGAGCTGATGTTCAACTTCCAGCGGAACCTGACCGCCTACGTCGGCCTTCACCGGCACGGTTTCGCCTGCGACCGTGACTGCGAGGTCGGTCGGAATCCCCGGAGCACCGGGGTCGGTGCCGGGCTCAAGGTCGTGCTCCCGAGCCCTCCCGACGCGATGATGTGGGCCAGGGGCGGGATCGTGGCGAACCGCCTCGCCACCGACGACGGCGACGGACCCCGGAACATCGGGTTCGAGCTGGGTACCGGAATCGACATGCCGATCGCCCCGCGCCTGTACCTGGTCCCGAACCTGGGCTTCATCTCGCATGACGCGGGTGGCCGGACGACCGCGTCCTTCCTGACCTTCGGAGTCGGACTCCATTACCACTTCAACTGATCCGCCCCTGGGTCCGCGGGACCCGGACGCGGCCCGTCCGGCGCCGGACGAGGCGCCGCCGGGCCCGCGCGACTGGCTGCACCTGTCGGTGGAGCGGCCGCCCAGGGGTCTCGAGCCCCTGCTCCTCGACGCGCTTCGGCGCGCCGGGGCCCGCGAGGTGATGGACGAGGCTCACGACGAGACGCAGCACGAGGATCGGCCCGGGGCGCAGCACGAGGCCCGGAGCCAGGGCCCCGCCCGGACGCACCGGGTCGGGGCCCTCTTCGTCGGGTCCGACACGCCCGACTTCAGGGCAGGGGTCGAGGCGCGCCTCGCCTCGGCGCTCCCCGGCGTGCCCCTGGCCCCCCGCTGGCGTCCCTTCGACGGCGCCCGGAGGCTGGCCGAGCGGGGGGAAAGCTCGGTGCCCATCGCTGGGCACCCGCCCCTTCGCATCCTCCCGGGCACCGCCTTCGGTGACGGGGCCCACCCCACGACGGTGCGGTGCCTCCGGGTGCTGGAATCGCGGGTGCGCCCCGGCCACCACGTTGCCGACGTGGGCGCAGGTTCGGGGATCCTGTCGGTGGCCGCCGCCCGTCTCGGCGCCACGCAGGTCATGGCCCTCGAGATGGACCCCGAGGGATGCCGCGAGACGCTTGCGAATGCCGAGGCGAACCAGGTCGCCCACCGCATCGAGGCGGTCCACCACCGGGTCACCCCCGACGACCCGGGCCCCCTGCGGCAGCGGAACCGCGATCCCCTCGCTGCCACGGGCTGGGACGGGATCGCCGCGAACCTCGAGGCCGCGGTCCTGGTTCCGCTCCTGCCGGTCCTGGCGCCGCTTCTGCGTCGCGAAGGCTGGCTCCTCTGCTCGGGGATCCTGGCGCCCGAGCGCGCGGCGGTGGCCGACGCGAGTCCGGATCTCGCCCTGGCCGAGGCGCACGACGACGATGGCTGGTGGACGCTCGTGCTGGAGCGCCGCGGCGCACGGGGGCCGGCGGGACCCGGCTGACAGCTACGGCGCACGGAGTCCGGCCGGGCCCGACCCACGACCGCGGCCGGACCCGGCTGGCCCCCGGAGCACCTCAGGGAAGACGGCCGTCGACCACCCCTCCGCGGGTCGAGAGGACCCGGAAGCTCCCCGCCGGGCGCGTTCCCTCGGGGAGGGTCACG
>JBJHBX010000269.1:0-4640 GCA_050485725.1 Gemmatimonadales bacterium
CTCGCCTCCATGTTCCGGGAGAACTTCGGAAAGTACGCGGACCGGGTGCCGGAGGCGGTGAGGCGCGCGGGGCCCCGCTGACCCGGGGGGGACGCACGGGGATGCTTGCCGCCGGACGGTCCGGCGTTGCAGGTTGCGCGGCATGGAGCCCTCCACGGCTCCGATGCGCTCCCGGCCGGGCCGCCGGGGGCGCTCGCCCCGCTCCCGGAGTCCCCGCACATGCCAGACCCGTACCGGCCGGACCCTCATCGGCCAGACCCGCAACGGCCAGGCCCGAACCGGCCACGGCCGTATCGGACCCGATCCCGGTCATCCCTCCCCGCCACCGTCCGTTCCGCGTGCGGGGGGCTCGCCGCCGCAGCGCTGACCCTGGCCATCCTCCTCCCGGGACACGCCCTGGCCCAGGAGCCTGACCACGAGGCGAGCGGGGACCGGCTTTCGCGGCTCCTTCCCGAGGTCGAGGCCGGGGTCACGGCTCGGGCCGACCTCGTCCAGCAGATCATCGACCACGTCTTCTCCTTCGCGGAGCTGGGGTTCCAGGAGTACGAGACCTCGCGGTACCTCGCAGGGGTGCTTCGTGAGCACGGGTTCGAGGTCGAGGAGGGGATCTCGGGAATTCCCACCGCGTGGTGGGCACGCTGGGGCTCGGACCGCCCGGTGATCTCGTTCGGGAGCGACATCGACGGCATTCCCCGGGCCAGCCAGCGACCCGGGGTAGCCTATCACGACCCGCTGGTGCCGGAGGGCCCCGGGCACGGCGAGGGGCACAACTCGGGGCAGGCCGTGAACATCGTTGCGGCCATCGCGCTGAAGGAGGTCATGGAGCGCGAGGGCATCCCCGGGACCCTCGTCCTCTGGCCAGGTGTGGCCGAGGAGCTCGTGGCGACGAAGGCATGGCTCGTCCGCGACGGGTGGTTCGACGACGTGGACGCGGCGCTCTTCACCCACGTCGGAAACAACCTCGGGGTCTCGTGGGGAGGCGACCGGGGGACGGGGCTCGTCTCGATCGAGTTCACCTTCCATGGGGAGGCGGCCCACAGCGCGGGGAGCCCGTGGCGGGGAAGGAGTGCCCTCGACGGCGTCGAGCTGATGAACGCGGGCTGGAACTACTGGCGCGAACACATGCGGCCCCTCCAGCGCTCCCACCACGTCATCACCGAGGGAGGGGATCAGCCGAACGTCGTGCCCTCACGCGCATCGGTGTGGTACTACGTTCGCGAGATGGACTACCCGCACCTGCGGGAGAACCTGGACGCCGCGCTGCGGATGGCGGAAGGCGCCGCCCTGATGTCGGACACGCGCGTCGAGCATCGCATCCTGGGGCAGGCCTGGCCCCGCCACTTCAACCGCCCCATCGCCGAGGTCGTCTGGGAACACATCGAGGCGGTGGGCCTTCCGGAGTGGACCGAAGACGACGAGGCGCTGGCCATGGCGGTCCAGATGGAGGTCGGGAGCGAGCCGGTGGGGCTCGCCCGCGAGCTCCGCGGCATCACCGGGCCACCCGAGCAGCCCCAGAGCGGCGGGTCGGACGACATCGGGGACATCTCCTGGACCGTTCCCACGATCACGCTCACCTATCCGTCGAACATTCCCGGGCTGCCGGGGCATCACTGGTCCAACGCCATCACCATGGCGACGCCCATTGCGCACAAGGGGGCCGAAGCGGGTGCCCGGGTCCTCGCCAGGGCGACGCTGGAGCTCCTGCTCCGGCCGGAGATCCTCGACGACGCCAGGGACTACTTCGCGAACGTGCAGACCGCACGGCAGCGGTACATCACCTTCATTCCCGACGACACGCCCCCGGCTACCTTCCTGAACCGAGAGGTGATGGAGCGATTCAGGCCGCTCCTCGAGCCCTTTCACTACGATGCGACGCGCTACGCCAGCTACCTGGAACAGCTCGGCGTCAGCTACCCGGGGCTTCGCGACGACCAGTGGGAGCGGGTGAGGGAAGCCATGGAGCGGCGGTCGGCCGCAGGAGGACGATGATGCAGAAGAGGACGGAGGTCCACGGGAGACGGGATGGCGGCCGGACGGGGGTCCCCCTGCTCCTGGCCGTCATGGGAGGCATGCTTCTTCCCGGTGCCGCGCAGGCCCAGGCCCCTGCCCTCGTTCCGCCGGAGGCCATGGCGCCGGCGCGCTACCACGCCTTCCCGACATTGCGGGAGGAAGCCGCCGAGCGGCAAGCGTGGGTCAGAAGGCGGGTGACCGAGGTGCTCCCCGCGCTGATGGAGGAGCACGGCGTCGAGATGTGGATCCTCTCGATGCGCGAGTACGGGGAGGACCCGGTGTTCTGGTCCATCACCTCGCCGACGACCTTCGCGGCCCGCCGGCGATCCATCTACGTCTTCCACCGGACGCCGGCAGGTGACTTCGACCGGCTCGCCCTGGGCGGGACCGACCAGGGCGGGATCTTCCAGGCCTTCCGGTCGACGCGCCCCGCGCCCACCCAGGCCACCGGAGAGCTCTGGGGCGACGAGCAGTGGGCGCTTCTCCGGGAGCTGGTGGAGGACCGCGACCCGGCGAACATCGTCGTGAACATCGACGAGGACTGGGCCTTCTCCGATGGGCTGGGTGCCGGCGAGTGGGAGGCGATGCAGCGGGCGCTGGGGCCGTGGGTGGAGCGGATCCGCCGTGAACCCGCCCTCGCGGTCGACTACATCGCGCACCGCATCCCCGAGATGATGCCCCGCTACCGGCAGATCATGGAGACGGTGCACGCCATGATCGCCGAAGCCTTCTCGAACGCGGTGATCACCCCCGGCGTGACCACCACCGACGACGTCGTCTGGTGGTTCCGGGAGAAGATCCGCGACATGGGGTGGACCACCTGGTTCCAGCCGTCGGTGTCGCTGCAGCGGGCGGGCGCCGATCGGCCGTCCCCGGGCCCCGGGGTCATCGAGCGGGGGGACGTGCTCTGGACCGACGTGGGCGTCACCGCCTTCGGGCTGGCCACCGACACGCAGCACATGGGCTACGTCCTTCACGAGGGCGAGACCGAGGTGCCGGCGGGACTCCGGCAGTGCCTCGCGAACTCCAACCGGATGCAGGACATCCTCCTCGAGGAGATGCACCCGGGTCGCACGGGGAACGAGATCCTTGCCGCGGCGCTCGCACGCGTCCGGGCGGAAGGGATCGACGGCACGATCTACACCCATCCCATCGGCGATCACGGGCACGGCGCGGGACCGCTGATCGGACGGTGGGATGCGCAGGAAGGGGTGCCGGTGCGGGGAGATGCGCGCCTCCGGCCCTCGACCTGGCACTCCATCGAGCTCCAGGCCACGACCCCGGTCGCGGAGTGGGAGGGAAAGCCGGTGCGCTGTTCCCAGGAGGAGGAGGCCTGGCTCGACGAAGCCGGAGATCGCCACTGGGTCTTCCGCAGGCAGACCCGGTTTCACCTGGTCTGGTAGCGCCCGTCCCGGTCGGTGCGGGCCGGCGGACTCAGGCTTCGAGGCCGCCGTCGCGGACCATGTCGCCGAGTCGGGCGCGGGAATCCACCTCGAGCTTCCGGAAGATGTTCGACAGGTGGGTCCCGACCGTGCGAGGGGAGATGCCCAGCTCACGGGCAATGGCCTTGTTCGATTTCCGCTCGCCCACGAGGCGCGCCACCTCGAGCTCGCGCGCGGAGAGAAGGCCGGATCCGGGCGTGCTGGTCCGGCTCGGGGGTCGAGCGCCCACCTCCTTGAACTGGCCGCGGGCCTTCTCGAGCTCCGGTTCGGCCCCGAGGGCCGCCAGGATGTCGTGGACCCGGCGAAGCTCGCGGATCGCGGCATCCCGGTCGCCGAGGTCCGCGAGGCGCCCGGCAAGCTGCCGGCGCATGCGTGCCGCGTCGGGAATGCTGTCGACCTCTTCGAGCCGACGGGCGGCGATGGCCATCCGCTCCGTCCCGCGCACGACGTCCCCCGAAAGCCAGGCGATGATCGCATCACCGGCATCGGCCCAGATGTGCGCCAGGCGGTGGCCGAAGCGCTCCGCGTCGCGGCGCAGCCGCGCGGTGACCTGCCCCGCCCGCTCCAGGTCCCGCATGTGGATCGCGGCTTCGCCCATGAGGGGGAGGAGCCGGTAGATCCCCCAGGCGGTGTAGCCACCGCGGTCGGCCAGCGCGAGACCGGCCTCGGCGACCCGGATCGCCTCCCCCCACTGCCCCACCGAGGCGTGCAGTGCGGCCCTTCCCGAATGCGCGAGAATCGAGAGATGGGTCGCGGCGGGCCCGCTCCCGGGGCGGGCCTGCACGAGCTCCCACGCCTCGTCCAGCTCCGCCCTGGCGGCCTCGATCTCGCCCCGGCCCAGCCGGAGGAGGCCCGAGGCCACGAGCAGCCTCGGGAGCATCAGGCGCTGGTTCAGCGCCCTGGCCATCTGCACCGACTCCCGGGCCAGGTCCGAGGCGCGGTCCCACGCCCCGACGCCGGCGGCATACTCGATCTCGAGCTCGGCCAGCTGCAGGTGGAAGATCGGGGCCTCGAGGGTCCGGGCCAGGGGCCAGGCCAGGTCGAGCTGTTCCCGCAGCCCCGCGGCATTCCCCGTAAGTCCCTCGAGGATCGCCATGGCCCAACGCACCGAGAGGCGCTCCACCGCACCCCCCGAGGCCTCGGCGAGCTCGAGGGCGCGCAGGCCGTGCTTCCGGGCCTCGTCAGGTG
>JBJHBX010000270.1:0-4631 GCA_050485725.1 Gemmatimonadales bacterium
GGGCGGCCAAGGAAGGCCCCTGGACCGTCTTCTGGTACGGGATGCCCGAGGGGGCCGCGGGCTGGCGTGCCGTTGCCGGCGCCGTCCGGCACGCGGCAGAGCGCCCCGCCACCCTCCTCGGCTGACCTTCCCCGAGGGCCGGGCTGGACCGGAAGGTTTCGTTCCATTGCCCTTCCCCGGTGCCCCCGGTATGGTGAAGTGGGCCCGGTCGTCGTCCCCCGATCCGCGAAGCCCGCGAGCGCCTCTCCAGACCCGCACGGGAGTTGCCGTGGAATCCACCGCGCCTGACAACGGACAGGGTTCGACACCCTGGGCCGTTCTCGTATCCGATGACCTCGCCTTCCGGAGCGAGCTCCGGACGCTGCTCGAGCATCCTGGCAGTCCCGTCCGCCTGGCCCTCGCCATCGACAGCCCCTTCCGGGGAATCGGTGATGCGGAGGTCCAGGAGATCCAGCGCACCGACCCGAAGCTCGTGATCGTGGACCTCGCCCCGGACCCGGCGGGCGGGGTCGACTTCGTTCAGCGGCTTCGGGAGCGGACAGGCGCGAACGTGGTCGTCTCGACGGGCCTCGGAATCGCCCGTGACCTCCTGCTGGGTGCGATGCAGTCCGGCGTGCTGGGAGTCCTGACGACCCCCCTCGACCCCGAGACCGTCCACGAGACCCTCTCGCGTGCGCTGGCCCGGGCCGACGAGCCCCAGCCCAGGAAGCGCGAGGAGGGGGAGGCGTTCGTCCTTGCGCTCTTCGGCGCCAAGGGCGGTGTGGGCACGACGACGCTGGCCACGAACCTGGCCGTCGAGATCCGGCGCGTCACCGGCAAGCGCACGCTCCTCATGGATCTCGACCTGCAGCAGGGCGAGATGGCGCTCCTTCTCGACATGGATCCGAAGTTCTCGCTCCTGGACCTGCTCCGGAACTACCAGGACGTCGTGGCCGACATGCTCGCCTCGTGCATCGAGCACCACGAGCCCACGGGGATCGACCTCCTTTCCGCCCCGCTCAACGCCTCCGCGCTCCAGACCGAGGAGGTGGCGAGGGTCGATGCCGACCTACTCCGGAAGGTCCTGGCCTTCCTGCGCAAGCAGTACGACTACATCATCCTGGACCAGCCCCGGAGCTTCCCCCCCGACCTGCGGCCGGTCCTGGACGAGGTCGACGAGAAGTACCTGGTCATCACCCCGGACCTGCAGGCGCTCCGGAACCTGGCGCGCACCCTCCCGCGCATCGGGGACCGGCTGCAGACGCCCGGCCCCGTACCCACCCGGCTCGTGGTGAACCGGTACCCGCCGAACCACATCATCACCCTGAAGCAGATCCGGGAGACGGTGGGGCTCGACGTCTACCACGTGCTCGGTGCCGACTTCGCCCACCTGGACCGCGCGATCCGCTCGGGGAAGCCCGCAGTGCTCGACAGCGGCTCCGAATTCTCGCGCGACCTGCAGAAGCTGGCCGCCCGGTTCCTCGCGGAAGACGGCGCCGAGGTCCCGGCGGGGCTCGGCCGAGGGTTCTTCGAGGGACTCCTGGACGCGGTCCGCAGACCACGTTAGTCCCTCTCCGCCCCCGGAAACGGCGGCGGCGCTGGAGCCCACGCAGTCCGGAACGAACGCTCATCCCAGGAGGAATTGATTCATGAGTCTGCTCATTTCATGGCTGATCTATTCGGTCGCGGTATGGATCACCGCGGTGATCCTGCCCGGATTCCACGTGAAGAGCTTCGGGAGCGCCTTCGTTGTAGCGGCGATCTTCGGGATCCTGAACTTCCTGCTGGGATGGCTCTTCTTCGCGGTCTTCGCCATCGCCACGCTGGGGATCGCCATTCTGCTGTCGTTCATCACCCGGTGGATCATCAACGCGATCATGCTGAAGATCACCGATGCCCTCACCGACGCGCTCAAGATCGACAGCTTCGGTTGGGCGCTGGGCGGCGCGCTCCTGATGTCGCTCTTCGGCTCGGCCGGGGAGTACCTGGTGCGGGGGGTGCTCTGAGCGACGACCCCCCGGAAGAGCTCGGTCGGCGGGACTTTCTCCGGACCGGGGCGGGGGCGCTGGGCGCGGGCGCCCTGGCCTCGGTGCTGCCGGGCCCGCTGGGAGCCGCGGCGTCCGGAGCAGAGGGTCCGGGCCGACGCACCGGAAAGCGGGGTGGGCGCCCGAGGCGTTCCACCCGGGTGGTCGTCGTGGGCGCAGGGGCCTTCGGCGGCTGGACCGCGCTCCACCTGCTCGAGCGCGGTGTCGACGTGACGCTCGTCGACGCGTTCGGGGCAGGGAACGCCCGCGCCACTTCCGGGGGCGATTCCCGCGGCCTGCGCTTCGCCTACGGCACGCGGCGTCTCTACACGCGCTGGGCAGTGGAGGCGGCGGCCCGCTGGACCGAGCGGGAAGAGGAATGGGGGGTGCGCCTGGTCGAGCCCACCGGGCGGGTTTCCATGGTTCCCGAGGTGTCCGATGCGCTCCGGGCGACGGCGGCCCTCCTGGACGAGGAAGGGGCCGAGGCCGAGATCCTCGACCCGGACGAGCTCGTGCACCGCTGGCCCCAACTCTCGGTCGAGGGGGTGGGGGGTGCCCTCTTCGAGCCTGGGGCCACCGCGATCCGGGCCAACCTCGCCTGCCGCGTCGTGGCGGAGGCGGTGGCGCGGGAGGGTGGCCGGGTGCTTACCGGACGCGTCCGTCCGCCCGATGCGGCGGGGGGCGGGGGCGACATGGCGGCCTCCATCTTCGACGAAAACGGCGAGGCACTCGAGGGCGATGCCATCGTCTTCGCCTGCGGAAGCTGGCTTCCCCGCCTCTTTCCGGAGCTCCTCGGGACGGTGATCCAGGTCCCGCGGAGGGACGTCTTCTTCTTCGGCCCACCGGCCGGGGATCCGCGCTTCAGCCACCCCCGCTTCCCGAACTTCTCGGAGGGAAGCCAGTCGGTCTACGGCTTTCCGGACCTGGACGGCCTCGGGTTCAAGGTGGCGCCCTACGGGGGGCTCGACCCCTTCGATCCCGACGTCGACGAGCGGGTCCCCTCGGCCCACTGGCTCCGGCGGGCACGGGCCTACCTGGCGCTCCGCTTACCCGCCATGGCGAACCAGCCGCTGGTCCACAGCCGGGTGTGCCAGCTCGAGAACACCCCCGACGAGGACTTCATCGTGGATCTGCACCCCGACGCCCCCGCGGTCTGGATCGCGGGCGGTGGCTCGGGGCACGCCTTCAAGCACGGACCGGTGCTCGGCGCCTGGATTGCCGCCCGCGTCCTCGGCGAGGATCCCGACCCCGAGGCCACGGAGCGGTTCCGCCTGCGCTTCGGACGCCCCGCCGAGTCGGGGTCCTGACGCATCCGGGAAGCCTGGAACGAATCGCTCTGCACCATGAACCCCGCCCGGAGGCATGCCGATGTGGATCATCCTCGCCCTCGCCCCGCTGCTCGCCCTTCCCGTGACCGGCCCTGAGCGTACGCAGGACCCGGGTCCCCGGGACGGGCTCTCGATCTTCCTCTCGGTCGACATGGAGGGGATCGCGGGAGCGGTCACCCCGGAGCAGCTCGGACCCTCGGGCTTCGAGTACCAGCGCTTCCGCGAGATCGTCACCGCCGAGACGCTGGCCGCCATCGAGGGTGCGCGCGCGGCCGGCGCCACCCGTTTCCTCGTGGCGGACGCCCACGGGAACGGCCAGAACCTCCTGATCGAGCGCTTCCCCGAGGACGTCGAGATCATTCGGGCATGGCCGAGGCCCCTGGGCATGGTCGAGGGGGTGGACGGGGGCTTCGACGCCGCCTTCTTCATCGGGTACCACTCGTCGGCCACGAGCGAGGCCGGCGTCCGGGCGCACACCTTCTCGAGCGCGAACTACGCGGCGGTTGCGCTGAACGGCCGCCCCGTCTCGGAGGGCGCCTTCAACGCCGCCGTGGCGGGGCACTTCGGGGTGCCCGTGGCCCTCGTCACCGGCGACGACGTCACGGTGGCCGAGATGCAGGAGCTCCTGGGAGGGGTCGAAGGTGTCGTGGTCAAGGAGGCGCTGGGCTTCCACTCGGCCCGCACGCTGACCCCGGCGGCGGCGCAGGCGCGGATCCGCGAGGGCGCGCGCCGCGCGGTGGAGCGGGTCGCGGCCGGCGAGTTCCGGCCGCACATGGTCGAAGCGCCCCCGGTCCTCGAGCTGACCTTCAAGAACTACCGCCCCGCCGAGGTGCTCGCCTACCTCGAGGTCGTGGAACGGGCGGGAGCCAGGAGTATTCGCTACCGGGGGGCGGACATGCCCGAGATTGCCCGATTCATGCAGTTCGTCGGGAACTACGAGGCCGGTCTGACGCCCTGACGGGGAGGGCGTCGGACTTCACCCCGTCGGCGACGCCGTGGAGAGTGCCCGGTCCAGGACGGGGGTGAACTGGGCCCATCCCCCCGCCGCACGGAGCTGGCCGGCAAGCTCCCGTGCCCTCGCGGTGTCGCCGAGCCCGGCATGCACGAGCGCCAGCGCCGCAGTCCTTCCGGGGCGCCCTTCGGGCTCCGCCTCGACCCGTGCAAGGACCGCCCGGGCCTCGTCCGCCCGCCCGGCACGTGCCAGGAGAAATCCCTGCGCGCCCAGCACCTGCGGGCGCTCTGCCGCGCCCTGTGGAAGTGCTTCGAGCTGGGCGAGGCCCCGCTCGACCTGGCCGGCGAG
>JBJHBX010000271.1:0-4610 GCA_050485725.1 Gemmatimonadales bacterium
CATTGCTTGATGATGGTCGTCACGCAACAGTCTGAAAGGCACTGAAAGGAACGGCATCATCCATGCGCTGACGGTTCGTTAACGGTGCCGCGTGAGAATGCGGCAACTTCCTTCACCGGCGCGCGGCTCGGCCGAGGCCTTCGGGCCAGAGCCAGATCCTTTTTTCAGGGTCCGTCTGCGGCGCACAACCGAACGACCTGCCTTCCACCCTGCCGTCCTGCCAGGCGGACCGAAGTGACGCCCTGCCTTCGTCACGAATCGGTCGGGTCGCGCGCCGGAATCCTTCCTTCCGAGACTCCGGATCACCTCCGGTCTCCCTCCCATACGCGGACGCGGCGGATGCCGACGGCCCCGTCGCCGGCCCGGCCGACCGCGAGGATCGTCCAGGACTCGTCCGCGGTTCGGGGAAGCCGGACCGCGGACTCGGCCCGCAGCCGATCGTGGAGGAACAGCCGCACCCACCCGGCCTCGTCCACGAGAAGGGCGCCCGGGACCCATTCCCCGCTCGGAAGGATACCCGGGAGTCGCGTCCGCGTCGCGGGGAAGGCGGTACCCACCGAGAGCGACACCTGCTCCGCCACCCCCTGCCCCTCGCGGTGCGAGGGATGGGAGACGCAGGCCCGGGGCGCGTCGGCGTGGGGCCGCGCGCCGGCGCTCCCTCCCGCGTCCCGTTCGAGGCATAGCTCGATCCGCCCTCCACCCGCTTCGACGAGGAACTCGAACTCGACGGTGAAGGGGACGGGCTCGTCCAGTTCGAAGGGGGCGTCATCGGCGGCGAGGAGGGTCGCCTCGCCGCTCCCGGGTGGGAGGGTGCGTGCGTCGAGGAAAGCGCGCTGCGGGGCTGCGCCGACGGCGGTGCCGACGTGGACGTCGAGGGTCTCGGCGAGCCAGCCGCCCCAGCGGGCCTCGACCCTTCCCTGGCCGGGGCCTACCGCCGTGAGTCGGCCGCCGGGGGCCACCGTGACCACGTCCTCGTCGAGGGACCTCCAGGCGAGGGGTTCGCGCCGCCGGGTTCCCCCTTCCATGACCAGGAGTCCGTCGATGGTCCGCTGCGTACCCAGGTCCAGCTCGACCGGACCCGCCGGATCGAGGAGGAGCCGGACCGGATGGAGCGAGGGGCGATTCCCGGTCCAGCGAACGCCCACGGGCACGATGGGGTCCGGAAGGGAAAGCGCCACCGTCGAGCCCACCACGAGGTCGTGGAGGAAGAGGCCGATCTGCCCGTCGCGGGCGCCCGCAAGCACCACGGCCCGGTCGTTCGGAGAGCAGGCCAGCGAGCCCCCGGGACGCACGGACTGGAGGTCGATGGGGGCCGGCGGCGACTCGCCGGGGTTCCACGAGATCAGCTCCACCCCGCCGGGCCCGTGGGCCAGAAGGAGAAGGCGGCGCGTTCCGCACCATTCCAGGTCGAGGACTTCATCGAAGATGGCCTGGTGGGCCACGCGCCCTCCCTCGGCCAGGAGCCGCAGGGTGTCCGGGGGGCCGGGGAGGACCGCGGCCACGTATCGGTGCTCGGGCGACAGGCGAAGCTGGCGGGGAGGGGATCCCAGCAGTGCGATCGTGGCCGTTTCCGCAGCGCGATTTCCGGCCGCGTCCGGAAGATCCAGGAGGAGCGCGTGCAGGCCGTCGTCGGTGGCGACGACCCGGGGGCTCCACCGATTGGCGGGAGAGGGGGCCTCGGGTGCCCGGTCGAGGCGCGACCCCCCGCCCGCCCTGGGCCTGAGCGCCTCGACGCCCCCGCCGGGGGTCTCGACGGAGATGACGCCGCCCCCCCACGGCCCGGGGCCGAAGGGCTCGGGGCTCGTGAAGGCGTAAGCGGCCGCGCCCACCAGGAGGATGGCCACCGAGGCCAGGACCGCCGTCCGGTAGAAGGACCAGTGTGCGCCGCCTCCCGTGGTGAGCCCCACGTGGAGCTGGTACCTGCGGGCGACCGCCGCCCGGAGCTCGTCGTGCACGAAGGTCAGGCTGTCGCTTCCCTCCCACCGGATGAGCCCCCGGGCCAGCAGCTCGCCGATGCCGTTCGTTACCGCCGAGGTGCCGAGCCCCGTCTGCAGTCCCAGCACCCGTGGCGAGGTGGCATGTCCGATCCGGGCCATGTGGGCCGCCACGAGCGTCGCCTCGCGCGAGATCTGGTCGAGCTGGCGGTCCACCAGGGCGCGAAGGCTTCCCGGAAGGGGAAGGTCCGGCGGGAGGCGCTCGGTGCGGAAGTACCAGCGGCCGTCGGGCTGCGCCTCGATGATCCCTTCCTCCTGGAACACCTTCAGGAGCTCGAGGATGAAGAGCGGGTTGCCGCGGCTCGTGCGATGGAGGCGCTTGAGGATGCCACCGCCCTCGTCGGGGCGGGAGAAGAGGATCCGCGCCCGGAGCGCCCGCTCCATGACCGGAAAGCTCCAGGGCTCGAGCTCGACCACCGTCGATGCGGGGCCTTCACCCAGGAGCGAGAGCGTCTTCCGGATGCGGGACTCCTCGCCCTCGGAGCGGCAGGTGAAGAGGAGGAGCGCCGACGCACGGTCGAGCCGGGTCGCCGCCCGGGCCAGGACGGTCCGGCTCTCGGTGTCGGCCCAGTGCAGGTCGTCGATGACGAGGAGGAGGGGGGCATCGTCGGACACGGCGGTGACGAGGTCGACGAGGGCGTCGGAGAGCGCCGCCGAGGGGTTCGTGCGCGGCAGGGGGACCCCGACCGGGCGGGCCCCGGCGTCGGCGCGGGCCGGATCGGCCAGCGCCAGGCTCGGCATCAGCGACCGGAGCACACCGTCGGAGGCCGGGCTGATTCCCGCCGCCCCGGAAAGGCGGAGGAGCCGCTGGATGACCTCCGACAGAAGTCCCCACTCGATGGGGCGCTCCGAGTCCTCGGCCTTGAGCACCACGACCCGTCCGCCCTCGGACTCGGCCACGAGGCGGATCTCCTCGGCGAGGCGGGTCTTCCCCACGCCCGCGTCGCCCATGATGAGCCCCACGCCGGGCGTACCCTGCCGGGCCTGCCGCCACCGGAGGAGGAGCGCACCGAATTCCTCGTTCCGCCCGGCGAAGTCCAGGCGCGGGAGCGGGTCGCCCTGCGGAGCGGCGAGCCCCGGGGTCGTCGCCTCGAGACGCGCGGCGAGACGGGCCAGCGTCTCGCGGGAACGGTCGTCCTCGAAGAGCGCCCGGGCCCGCGCGAGGGCCACCCCCGCCGCCTCCGGGTCGCGCACGTCGAGGAGCGCCTCGACCAGGTCCACGTGGTTCCTCAGGCGCCCTGGCTGCACCTGGCAGGCTCGCTCCAGGAGCTCGGCACCCGCCTCGCTCCGGGCCGGGTCTCGGGATGCGTTTCCGACCTCCGAGAGCGCCGAGCCCAGCCGATGCTCGAGCTCCATCCGGACCGACTCCGCCCAGCGGGCCCACTCGTGGGCGTCGTCGAGCCGGAATCCTTCGAAGGGGGCCGCTTCCCAGAGCTCCGAGGCCTCCTCGACCCGGCCGGCCTTGAGCGCCTCGCGCAGGAGCGCGACGTCGCATTCCACCCGACCTTCCCGGAGCTGGACCGGGTCGTCGGTCTCGAAGAGGTCCTCGGAAAGCCGCTGCCGGAGCGTCCAGAGCGCATGGCGCACCGACCCCCGGGCCCGCTCCCGGGTGGAGGCGGGCCAGAGGAGCCCCGCGAGCTCGTCGCGGGGGACCGCCTCGACCGAGAGCGCGAGGTAGGCCAGCGCCGCCATGGGCTTTCCGGCCGGCAGGTCGACGGGTTCCCCGTCCGCGTCCTCGACCCGTGGGGGCGAGGCGAGGAGGCGGAGGCGAAGGGGGTGGCGAGACGTCACCGGTCGTCGGGACCTGCGGGTCGGGTGTGGCGGAGCGCGCGGACCGACGCCCCCCGGCTGGCACGGGTATCGGGTCAGCTTGGTCGCGGAGGGCCGATCCGTCAACGTCGGCACGTCGGCCAGGCGACTTGCGCCGCCACGGGTGGGCGGGCGAGTCTGCCCCCTGCCCCCCGTGTCCGCACCCGGACCCCGCTCCGACGAAAGGCCATGCACGCCGAATACGATCGCCCGACCCAGGCTGCCGCCCGCGCAAGGGCCCGGACCCGGAGGATGCCCCTCGTGCTCGGGGGGCTCGCCCTGGTCGCCGGGATTGGGGCGCCGGGGGCCGCGGCCCAGTCGCCGACGGACGGCGCCGCGCTCCGCACCCCCGCCGAACTGGTGGCCTTCGCGGGCCCCACCTCGCACGACGAGCTCCTGGCCTTCCTGGGCCGGGTGCAGGGCCGTTCGCCGGACATGCGCCTCGGGGTGTTCGGTTCCTCGGTCGAGGGCCGCCTCCTTCCCTGGGCGATCCTTTCCCGACCCCAGGTCGTGACTCCGGCCGAGGCCCACGCGACCGGACGACCTGTGGTGGTGCTCGGCGCGAACGCGCACGGGCACAACCACGTGGTCCGCGAGGCGCTCCTCCTTCTGACCCGCGAGCTGGGAACGCCGGGAAGCGAGTTGAACGCCCTGCTCGACCGCGTCGTCGTGGTCGTCGTGCCGACGCTGAACCCCGACGGGTTCGAGGCCGGCACACGTCCGAATGCCCGGGGCGCCGACCTGAACCGGGACTACGTGGCTCTCGACGAGCCCGAGACCGCAGCCTTCGTCCGCGAGATCCTGTCC
>JBJHBX010000272.1:0-556 GCA_050485725.1 Gemmatimonadales bacterium
CGCCTCGACACGCACGTGTACGCGGGCTACCGGGTGCCGCCCTATTACGACTCCCTTCTGGGGAAGCTCATCGTGAGCGGCAAGACCCGCGAGGAGGCACTGGTCCGGGCGCGCTACGCCCTGAACTCCTTCGTGATCGAGGGGGTCTCGACGACCCTCCCCTTCCTGGCCGAGATCCTGGAGCACCCGGACTTCCAGACCGGCGACGTGGACACCCGCTGGGTCGAACGGTTCATGGAGGAGAGGACCCGCTGATGGAGGATGGCACGGACGGCCGCGCATCGATGCGGATCGATACCTACTTCTCCGCCGCCGAGGCAGAGGGCGCCGACATGAGCGGACGCGTGGCCGTCGTCATCGACGTGATCCGCGCCACCACCGTCATCGTCGAGGCGCTGGCGAACGGCGCCAGCGCGATCTGTCCCACCGTCTCCACCGAGGACGCGATCCGGCTTGCGCATCAGCTCGGCCGCGAGGACACCCTCCTCTGCGGTGAGCGGAAGGGGCTCAAGGTGGACGGGTTCCACCTCGGAAACTCTCCCCGGGAGTTCACACG
>JBJHBX010000272.1:566-4602 GCA_050485725.1 Gemmatimonadales bacterium
GCCTCGTGATGAGCACGACGAACGGGACACGGGCCCTCTGGGCCGCGCAGGACGCACGCCGGACGCTGGTCCTCGCCTTCCTGAACCTGAAGGCGGTCGCCCGTGAGGTGGCCGAGGAACCGGCGCTGGCGCTGGTCTGCGCCGGCAAGGAGGGACGGTTCTCTCTCGACGACGCCTTCTGCGCCGGGCTCCTGGTGCGGGAGCTGGCATCGATCCTGGGCGAGAGCGGCCCGGGTGCCCTGGTGCTCAACGACCAGTCCCGGGCGGCCCTCAGCCTGACCGAGGCCTTCACGCTCGACGAGGCCTTCCTGAGGCAGACGGCCGCGGGCGCCGCCCTGGTCGAGATCGGGCTCGGGGAGGACCTGGTGAGCTGCACGCGGCGCAACCGCTATGCCCTGGTACCCGAGATGAAGGAGCGGATCATCCGGCTCGCCCCCGGCGCGGCCGCGGTCCCTCTGCCGGGGCGTGACGCGTAGCGACGTGGCCCGGGCGACGAAGTCACCACGGAAGAAGCGGGGCGCGCGCGGAGGAGGCGATCCCATGGTGAAGCCGGAGCAGCGGAGCGAGATGGTGGGCGTCGGCCTGCTGGCCCTGGCCCTCGTGCTCCTCCTCGCCCTCCTCCCGGTCCAGATCCTGGGGGAGGCCGGCACGCGCTGGTTCACCTCGGGGAACCTGATCGGGGCCGTGGGCCGCGGCGTCCAGGGGGCCACCTGGGGGGTCTTCGGTCTCGGGGCGGGCCTCCTCCCCGTTCTGGCGGCGCTGGGAGGGCTCCTGGCCGGCGGCTGGATCCACCGCGAGCTGGGGCTCAGGACGGGGGCCTTCGCCCTCGGACTGCTGCTTCTCCTTCCGGTGGCGCTCTTCCTCCTTCCGGCCGGTCCCGCGTGGTACGGCTGGCTGGGGCAGTTGCTCGGCACACCCCTCTCCGGCGCCCTGGGCGTGGTCGGAGGGGGAGTGGCGGTGGCAGCGGCCTTCGTTCTTCTCTCGGTTGCGACCCTCGAGTGGAACCCGCTGAAGGCCCCGGCACGCTGGGGCTGGATCGGCGCACGGAAGGGGGTCTCGGCCGCGAGCGCGGCGATCGGACGGGCGCGGGCCGAGGCGAAGGCCCGGGCCGAGGCGCGTGCAACCGAAGCCGAGGCCGAAGGAGAGCGTTCGGGGGATGCGTGGTCCGCCGAAGACCCGGACCCCTTCGACCCGGTCAACGCGGCAGATGAACCAGGCGATCCGCACCCGGACCCGGGGGCCCCGGTTCCCGGTGCGGCGGCGGTGCGCGACCCCGGGACCCCCGCCACGGTCGCGACCTCGACGGCCCCACGCGGCAAGCGCCCCGGCGACCAGCTCGACCTGCTTCCGGACCCCATCGATCCCCGCCAGCTCGCAGGCGACGAGCTTCCGGGGATCGAGCTCCTGACGGCGGCGTCGCGCCGCGGCCGCCAGGGCATGGAACGGGAGCTCGACGCCCTGGGCGAGGTCCTGGTCGAGAAACTCCGCACCTTCAACGTCGAGAGCCACATCGGCGGGCGCACCACCGGGCCGGTCGTGACCCAGTACGAGGTCGTGCCGGCACCGGGAGTCAAGGTGAACCGGATCGCGAACCTCGACGCCGACCTGGCCCTGGCCATGAAGGCGAAGACGATCCGGATCGTGGCACCGATCCCCGGGAAGGGGGCCGTCGGGGTGGAGATCCCGAATCCCAGCTCGCAGATGGTCCAGCTGCGCGAGATCCTCGAGGCCGACGCCTTCGCCCGCACCCGGGCCGAGCTTCCGCTTGCGCTGGGCATGGACCTCCACGGCGACCCCTACGTGGCCGACCTCGCGAAGATGCCCCACGCCCTGATCGCCGGCGCCACCGGGTCGGGGAAGTCGGTCTGCCTGAACACGGTGATCACCTCGCTCATCTACCGGCATACGCCCGAGACGCTCCGGCTCCTCCTGATCGACCCGAAGATGGTGGAGCTCTCCACCTACGCCGATCTCCCGCACCTTCGCCACCCGGTGGTCACGGATCCGAAGGACGCGGCGGGGGTCCTCAAGTGGGCGGTCCTCGAAATGGAGCGCCGGTACACCCTCCTCAAGGAGAACGGGGTCCGCTCCATCGGCGAGTTCAACCGGCGGCTCCGGAAGGGCCAGCTCATGCGCCGCGTCGAGCCCATCGGCGACGAGGGGGACCCGGATCGCTGGATCTACGCCGAGGGGGTCCTCCCCTTCATCGTGCTGGTGGTGGACGAGCTGGCCGACCTGATGATGACGGTACAGTCCGAGGTCGAAAAGCCGCTGACACTGCTCGCCCAGAAGGCCCGTGCCATCGGGATCCACCTCATCGTCGCGACGCAGCGCCCCTCGGTGAACGTGATCACCGGGCTGATCAAGGCGAACTTCCCCTGCCGGATCGCCTTCCGCGTGGCGTCGAAGACGGACTCGCGCACGATCCTGGACCAGAATGGCGCCGACGCGCTGCTCGGCAACGGCGACATGCTCTTCCTTCCACCCGGGCAGAGCGCGCCGATCCGGGTCCAGGGCGCCTTCATCTCGACCGAGGACACCGACCGGATGATGGAGTGGTTCCGCGACCTCCGGAAGCGGAAGCTCGAGGAGGGTGATCCGGGGGCACTGGCACGACAGGAGGAGGACATCCTGGAGCTCGTGCGCGCCGCCGAGGCCGAGGAGGGGAGCGCCGACGACGACGGGTCGATCTCGGGCGACTGGGACGAGCAGTTCCGCGAAGCGGCCGAGGTGTGCATCAGCTCGGGGCAGGGCTCCACCTCGCTCCTGCAGCGGAAGCTCCGGATCGGGTACGGGCGGGCCGCCCGGATCGTGGACCAGCTTCACGACGCCGGGGTGCTCGGTCCCCCCGACGGGTCCAAGCCACGGGAGGTGCTGATGTCGATGGAGCAGCTCGGGCGCATGATGGGCGGCGGCGAATGAAGCCCCCCCGGGGGCAGCGGTCGGCGGGGCGGTGGGTCCGCCCGGCCAGCGGTGGGGCAGCCCTGCTCCTCGTGGCGCTCGGAGCGCTGGCCGGCTGCGGCGATGGCGAGCGGGTCGGAGGGGTCCGCCTCGCCGACCTTCCCCCCTTCTGCCAGGAGGTCCTCCCCGCCGTCGAGGCCTTCATGGCGGAGGTGGGCGCCCCCGCGGCCGCGTCGCCGGTCCGGCGGGGGGCGCGGGCCGGGACCGTGGTGGTGGGGGGGCCGGCGCCCCCCGCCAGCGGGATGAACCCGATCACGGTCATGGACCACGTGTCGGCGCAGCACCTGAAGCACGTGCTCCTGATGCCGCTTCTGCGCCGGAACGAGGCGCTCGAACCGGAGCCCTGGCTGGCGCGAAGCTGGACCTTCGGGGCCGACGGGACCGAGCTCGTCTTCGAGCTTCGGGACGACGTGAACTGGCACGACGGCACGCCGACCACCGCGCACGACGTGGCCTTCACCTGGTCCCGCGTCACCGACCCGGCGTGGGGCTACCCGAACCCCGAGCGCTGGGCGAACTACCTGCCCGGCGAGGAGGGCCTCGAGGTGATCGACGATCACACCGTCCGGGTGCGGCTACGCCCCCATGCCGAGCCCCTGGACCCCTGGTTCGAGCTTCCGATCGCGCCCGCCCACCTCCTGGCCGACGTCGCACCCGAGGCGCTCGCCGCCCATCCGTACGGTGCCCGCTGCCCGGTGGGGAATGGCCCCTTCCGCTTCGAATCGGCCGGGGTCGACGGCGGCTGGAGCTTCGTGGCGAATCCCGCCTTCCCGGCGGCGCTCGGGGGCCCGCCGGCGGTGAACCGATACGTCTACAGGGTCATCCCCGAGCGGTCGACGCTCCTGGCCGAGCTGCTGACCGGGGGGATCGACATCTTCCTGCAGCCCCACCCGGACCAGTTCGACCGGATCGCCGAGGCCCCGGGTCTGCGCCTCCTTGCGTTCCCCTTCCGTGACTACACGCTCATGGCGTGGAACGGCCGGCGGGCCCAGCTCTCGGACCCCCGGGTGCGACGGGCGCTGACGATGGCACTCGACCGGGAGGAGATCGTGGCGGCGATCCTTGGCGGCCGAGG
>JBJHBX010000273.1:0-4600 GCA_050485725.1 Gemmatimonadales bacterium
CGCGCCTTCCCGAAGGGCCACCCCCCCGGAGCGCGAAGCGGCACGCGACCCGGCCCCGGCGATGCCGGCGAAGATCTCGTGCGCCACGAGCAGCCCCGCCAGCACCCCGAAGGTCAGGAGGCCGTGCCGCCACCCCCAGAAGTCGCCCGACACCGCGTCGGTCAGGGGGACCGCCGCCGCCAGCAGGAAGAGCGCGGTGGCGTTCGCGTCGTCCATGTTCCGGTTCCGGCGGATCCCTCGCCCCCAGCCGCCCTGGTGGCGCTTCTCGCGCTGAAGGAAGAGCCCGAAGGCGCAGACCAGCGCGAACCACCCCAGCAGGAAGAAGGCTCCGACGATCCACCACCCGCCTTCATCGTCGCCCACCGGGTCCGCATCCCCCCAGAGGCTCCCGCCGAAGATGAGCCCGGTTGCGAGGACGAAGGCCGCGATGACCTGGGCCGCCGCCACGTTCCGCCGCTCCAGCACGTCGACCCGCATCCGGAGCCCGAAGAGCCGGGCGCCCGCCTGCCCGAACCACTTGATGGCCGCGTACCCGAGCACCAGGTAGAAGAAGACGTAGATCCCGGTCACGCTCTCGTCGGCCCACAGCTGCGTGACGAGGAAGATCCACCCGAGCGACAGCAGGATCGCCGCGCGGACCAGCCCGGGACCGGGGTTGTCCCGGAAGTAGATGCGGTGCATGGCCGCGGGCGAGTTCACCGCGATGCCGGCAATGGCCGCCATACCGGCCATGATCAGGATGACGACTTCGCCCTCATCCACCGCGTGCCTCCGGATCCTGGGAAATGGGGCCGGTTCCGCCCATCGGAAGCCCCGGGGGGACGGGCACCTCGAGGGCTTCCGCGAAAGCCCGGAGGAGCTCGGCTTCTTCCACCTCCACGACGCCGTCGGCGGCCACGACCGCCGCCGCCGCCCCCAGGAGGTCCCGGCGCGCCGCGGGCTCGGAACCCTCGAGGTCCGAGAGGGCCGCGTCGACGGCGTCGAGTCCGACCCGGTCCGGCGGAAGGAGGCTGAGCCCCTCCCCGATCCCGGACCCGGCGCGCACCAGGTGGCCGGTGCCGGCACGGAAGGCCGCCGCGGCGCGCGCCTGGCGGCCCTCGTCCGGTGCACCCGCTCCGCTCCACGCCAGCGTGGAAAGCGCGAGCGCGGCCTGGTCCGCGAGGCGCGACAGCGGCTTCGTGCCCGGCCGTTTCGCGGGGAGTTCACCCCGCACGCCCGCCGGCAGGTTCCTGCGAACCAGGTGGTACGCGGCGTACTCGAAAGGCCGGACCTCGCCGTCCATGCGGATCAGCTCCGCCACCGCTTCGCGGACCGCCGCCGCCCGCTCGCCCGGAAGCTGCCGCAGCCCGGGAAGGGCCAGCTCCAGCAGGGGGAGGCGGGCCTCCGCACCCACCATGCCGACCACCGGGACGAGCGCCGCCACCCCGGCGGCGGTCCGGGGGCCCAGGCGGCGGGAGATCGTCTCCCTGGCCCTGGCGCCCGTCTCCGCATCTCCGGGAAAGAGCAGGGCGAGAACCCCCTCGATCGCCCCCTCGGGGGTCCGGAGCCGGCGGCGGGCCTCGTCGGGGATCCCGCCCAGGATCCGCTGCGCCACGTCGACCTGGCCCCCGCCGAGGCTGCCGGCCGAAGCGAGGATCGTGGCCAGGATCGCCGCCTGGCCCCCGGGAATCGCCCCTTCGGCCGCGCCCGCGGGGCCGCCGGGAAAGCCGGGGAGTCCGGGGAACGCGCCGCCAAGCGGCCCCCGTCCCGCGCCTGCTGCACCCTGGGCACCGCCCCTGGATCCGGCCTGCGCCCCTCCGGAGCGCACCTCGCGCCGCGTGCGGACCTCGGGCACCTCCCAGGAGCCGTCCCAGCGGGGATCGATGCGCCGGATCCGCTCGGGAAGCGGAGGATGCGTCGAGGTGAGCCCCGACATGCGCTTCCCAACCCCCCGGGCGAAGAACAGGTGGCTTGCCTCCTCGGCGTGGTGATCCCCGAGGCGCGATCCGTGGGCCGAGGCGCCGATGCGCCTGAGCGCGTTCGCGATCCCGTCGGGATTCCGGGTGAACTGCACCGCCGCCGCGTCGGCCAGGTACTCCCGCTGCCGCGACACCGCCGCCTGGATCAGGCGTCCGGCGAGCACCCCCAGGTAGCCGAGCACGACCATGGCCACCCCGATCAGCGCGATCTGGCTCGCGCCCTTGTCCCGCCCTCCACCCCTTCGCCCCCCGGCATGGAAGCCGCCCCGGAGCAGACCGCGCCCGACCACGGTCATCAGGAGAATGCCGTAAAGGAGCCCCATCAGGCGCACGTTCAGGCGCATGTCGCCGTTCAGGATGTGGCTGAACTCGTGGGCCATGACGCCCTGGAGTTCGTCGCGGCTGAAGGCATCGAGCGCCCCCCGGGTGACCGCCACCGCCGCATCGTTCAGCGTGTGGCCGGCGGCAAAGGCGTTGATCCCCGCCTCGCGGTCCATCACGAAGACCTCGGGGACCGGGACCCCCGACGCGATGGCCATCTCCTCGACCACGTTCAGGAGCATCTGCTCCTTCGGGTCCGGGGAGCCGGGGTCCACGCGCCGCCCCCCCAGGAGTTCGGCCACGGCCCCTCCGCCCTTCCGGAGCTGCGCGGTCCGGAAGGCGGAGCCCCCGCCGATCAGGAGCCCCATGCCCGCCGCCACCGCCAGGAAGAGCCCCGGGTGGAAGAGCCCGGGAGGCCCCGGGTCCACCGCGCCCGAGGGGTCGATCCCCGCCACGCCCAGCGCCACCACCGCCACCAGGTAGGTGCCCACCACGAGACCGGCCACCGCCAGCGCGAAGAGCGCCACGAGGCGGTGCGAGAGGCGCCGGGCCTGGTCCTGCGCGTCGAAGAAGTTCACGGCGTCCTCAGCCCCCGGCGCCGGACCCGCCCTCTCCGAAGCGCACCTCGGGGGTCGCCCGGGCACGGTCGTCGTCGAGGTGGAAGAACTCGGCGGGGCGGAAGCGGAAGGCGTTCGCCACCACGTTCGTCGGCACGGCCGCCCGCGTGGCGTTGTACTGCATGACCGCGTCGTTGTAGGCCTGCCGCGCGAAGGCGATTCGGTTCTCGGTCGACGCGAGCTCCTCCTGGAGCTGCAGCATCGTCTCGTTCCCCCGGAGCTCCGGGTAGCCTTCCACGAGCCCCAGGAAGCGGGTCAGGTGCCCGGTCAGCGTCTGCTCGGCGGCGACGAGACCCATCATGGCCGAGGGGTCACCGGGGTCGGCGGCTGCCGCCTTGTCGGCCTGCATCGCCTCGTTCCGGGCGCGTACCACCGCCTCGAGGGTCTCCCGCTCGTGCTTCAGGTACCCCTTCGCGGTGTCGACCAGGTTCGGGATCAGGTCGTAGCGACGACGGAGCTGCACGTCGATCTGCGAGAAGGCGTTCCGGTAGCGCTCGCGCAGGGTGACGAGCCGGTTGTAGCGGCTGATCCCGTAGACGAGCACGGCCAGCACGGCCAGGAGCCAGAGGTAGGTCATCGGTTCGTGTCCTCGCATGCGTGGCGTGTCGGACGATGCCCCCGTCGGGCGCCGGCTCCGTCGCGCCGGGGTCTACCCGGACGAGCCCGCCCGGACGAAGAAGTACGGTTCCGCCGGGGCTGGCGCCAGTCCCGGATGTCTGCGCGGCGGGTGAAACATCTTCCGCTTCGGTTCGTACGGAGAGATGTTGGCGTGGGATGCGGCCCGCGCGGGAGGGTCCGGGCCTTTCCGGTTCCCTCCTGCGCGCCTGCCCCCGCTCCAGTCCCGCTTCCCGCGACCGCGCGACAGCCCCGCGCAGGAGAATACGTCAGGTGATCGAGGATTCCTTCACTTCCGCCGGCGACGGGCCGGATTCCGCGGGGGCCGGCGACGCCGGCGCCGGGAACGGCGGTTCGAGTGGCGGTGCAGGCGGCTCCGCCGGTGGTGCGGCAGACGGCGGGGGGCGCCGCCTGCGTCTGGACGCGATCTCCCCCCGGGCCTGGGAGCATCCCGCGGATCGGGCGGCGCTCACGGCGCTCCGGGCCATTCCCATCTTCGACGAGGTTCTGAAGAAGCTCTTCGGCTTCTTCGGCGAGAAGCCGATCCGCCTGGCCTTCCAGGCGAACGCGGTGAAGGTCGGTCCGGAGCAGTTCGCCCGGGTTCACCGGATCTACGAAGAGGTGCTTCACACGCTGGACGCGCCGGAGCACTACCCGCTGTACGTGTCGCAGACGCCCCTCGTGAACGCCGGCGCCTACGGCATGGACCGCCCCTTCGTGATCCTGAACTCCGGGGCGCTGATTCTTCTGGACGACGACGAGCTCCGCTACGTGCTGGCCCACGAGGTCGGGCACATCCTGAGCGGGCACGTTCTCTACCGCACGATGATGGTGATCCTGATCCAGCTCGCGGAGCGCGGCTTTCCCCTGGTGGGGATCGCGGCGCGGGCGGTGCTCGTGGCCCTCCTTGAGTGGTACCGGAAGAGCGAGCTCTCGTCGGATCGGGCGGGACTCCTGGGGGCGCAGGATCCCGAGATGGTCTTCGGCGCCATGATGAAGATGGCCGGGGGCGGACGGAGCGCCGACATGCACCTGCCGAGCTTCCTGGCCCAGGCCGAGGCCTACCGCGAGAGCGAAGACGTGGCCGAC
>JBJHBX010000274.1:0-4571 GCA_050485725.1 Gemmatimonadales bacterium
CCACCAGTCTCCGACCTGGAGGGAGTCGCCCTGCCACGACACCTCGGTGAGCCGGGGGAGCTCTCCGGGGCGCCACGCGAACACCGGTCGCGAAGTCCGTCCGCGCAGCAGTCCGCCGCTGGCCTCGGCGCCGATCGCCTCGTTCTCTTCGGTGAAGAAGTCTCCGTTCACCGCAGCCAGGGCGCCGGGGGTCGCCCGACGCGCGAACTCGCTCACCTGGATCCGTCCGGCCTCCGGGTCTTCGAGCCCGACGACCTGGAAGCCGATCTCGCACCGGGTGGCATCGATCTCGAGGAGATGCACCGACCAGGGCTCGTGACCGCTCTGGATGGCCCGGTAGACGACGCCGTCGGCGACCCGTTCCATGGTGGTCCGCGACGGCTCGAGGAACCGGACCACCTCGTCGGGAAGCCCTTCGAGGGGGTCGGGGACCTCGCAGCCGACGCCCGCGATGAGGATGGGCAGGAAAAGCCCGAACCGGCGGGCGGCCGGGTGCCGGGTTCGATCAGGCACGCGGCCTCCTCTTCCTGTTCGTTCGCTCGTCACTTCGTTCCCTTCGGCCATGGCTGCTCCGCATCCCTCCCCGCTCCGCATCCCCGTGGTTACCTTCGTTCGTCGCCCGCACCCCCGGAACCCAGCATGCCCCCGACCTCCGCTCCCGGCAGGTACAGACGCCTCCCCCTTCCCCGACGGCCCGCCCTCGGGGCCGTCGCGGGCCTCCTCCTGCTCGGGGCACCGTCGCCCGCGGTCGCGCAGGAAGCCATGAACGGGACCACGCCGGACCGCGGCGAGATCCGCCTCGGAATCTCCCTGGGCGGCACCGGGTTCCTGGGCCTCGTGACCGAGTACCGCAGGTCGGGGTGGTCCGCCGAACTCACCCTCGGCACGATCACCTTCAGGGAAATCTCGGTGTCGATGGTGGGCAAGCGCTACCTCGGTGACGGTACCTTCCAGCCCGCCGTGGGTGCCGGGCTGTGGAGCCTGACGGCCTGGACCGAGGACGGAAGCGGCTCGATCCTCATTGCCCGCGTCCCGCTGGCGGTGGACTGGGGCGTGACCGGCGGCCACGCCCTTGGCGTCGAGGTCGCCATGAACCGCGCGCTCGCCGTGAACCGGCTCGATCCGGAAGACGACACCCCTCCGAACACCACCGTGGTCCCGCTTCCCGGCCTCTACTACCGCTACGGCTGGCGGCCCTGACCCGGGCAGGGGCGATCGCACGTCAGCTCCAGGGCCGATCGTCCTCACCCTCCCAGCGGTCTTCGAGGAAGGCGTCCTCCGCCCGCCGGATCGCCTCCTCGTCGAGGGGTTCGGCGTCCTCGTCCTCGTCCCTGAGCGAGGCTGCCCAGGGCTCTCGCTCGATGCGTTCAGTCCAGCCGCCAGTCCTTCGGCGACGCACCGAAACGAGCCCCGCCACGAGCACGAGCAGTGTCAGGAGAAGGAAGAAGGGACCCATGGGCGCCTCCGGCGATGCGCGGGCTCAGGCGGGGTCGGGGAGCGGTTCCCCACCCACGTACTTGAGTCCGCTTCCGGTGTTGAAGAGGACCACCTCGTGGTTCGGGTCGATGACCCCGCGCCGGACCAGGTCGGGTACCGCCGCCGCCACGGCCCCCCCTTCCGGGGCCGCGAAGATCCCGGTGCGGGCGCCGAGAATCGCGACCCACCGGGCCATTTCGGCGTCCGTGACCGCCACCGCCGCACCGCCCGAGGCCCGCACGGCGCGCAGGATCAGGAAGTCTCCGACGGCGCCCGGAACCCGGAGCCCGGAGGCGTAGGTCGCCGCACCCTCCCAGAACCCCGCATCCTCGGAGCCCGCTTCGAAGGCGCGAACGATCGGGGCGCATCCGGCCGCCTGCACCGAGATCATCCGGGGACGGCGTCCGTCGATCCAGCCCAGCGCCTCCATCTCGTCGAAGGCCTTCCACATTCCGATCAGGCCGGTTCCCCCGCCGGTGGGGTACACGATGGCGTCGGGAAGTCGGCCCCCGAGCTGCTCGAAGAGCTCGAAGCCCATCGTCTTCTTCCCCTCGACGCGATAGGGCTCCTTGAGAGTCGAGAGATCCCACCACCCGTGCGTCGCGGCACCCTCGCGCACGAGGCGCCCGCAGTCGGAGATGAGCCCGTCGACCAGGGTCAGGCTCGCGCCCAGCGCGCGGATCTCCTCCACGATGGGTGCAGGGGTGTCGCGGGGCGCGAAGACGTGCACGGGGAGGCCCGCCGCGGCGCCATACGCCGCGGCCGCTCCTCCGGCATTCCCGGCGGTGGGGAGCGCGAGCGCCGTGGCACCGAGCTCCTTCGCCCGGGAGACCGCGAGCGCCATTCCCCGGGCCTTGAACGAGGCCGTAGGGTTCTGTCCCTCGTCCTTCACGAGCACCCTCCGGACCCCCAGATCCGCTGCCAGCGCGGGAGCGTCGAGGAGAGGTGTCCAACCCTCGCCCAGCGCAACGACGGCCGACGGATCGCGAACCGGGAGGAGCTCGGCGTAGCGCCAGAGGTCGGCGCGCCGGCCACGGAGCCGGTCCGGGGTGAGCCGTGTCCGGATGGCCTCCAGGTCATAACGCGCGAAGAGGGGTGCCCCCGCGGGCGAGAGGCCCTGCAGGACCTCGCTGTCGAGGTGCGCTCCGGTACGCGTGCACTCGAGGTGCGTGGCGCCCCCGATGCCTGCGTCCGTATCGGAAAAGGGGAAGGTCGTCATGGATCCGACTCCGTCGGCTCGGAGTTCAAGCGTGCATGCACGAGAATGCGTGCCCCGAGGTACATCAGCAGGACCGCGAGGGGGAGCAGGAGAAGGGGCGGCTCCTGGTCCACGTCGGCGGTGAGCTCGCGCGTGGCCGGAAGCACGGTGAGCATCAGGATCGCCCCGTTGTTCAGGAAGTGCAGCAGGACCCCGAGCCAGATGGAGCGCGACTCCCAGACCGCCCACGCGAGCACGAGTCCCAGCCAGGCCGTGGGAAGGAAGCGGAAGACCGCCTGCGGCGCGTGAAGAAGGCCGAAGAGGGCCCCGTTGATCGCCACGGCCGCGACGACGGTGAAGCGGGTTCGAAGCCCCGAGAGAATGGCCCCGCGGAAGAGAAACTCCTCGCACACGGCCGGAATCACCGCCACCAGGAGGAGCAGCCAGAGGATGCGGAGCGGGTCGTCGGTCTGGAGGAAGGCGCTCATCGACTCCAGGAGCTCCACCGGTACCGGAATGAAGCGGCTCTGGAGCCATGCCAGCATCCAGGCGACGGGGGTGCCCCCGGCCAGGAGGAGCAGCCCCCCGCCCACCTGGCCCCCCGTGGGGAGCCGGAGGGAGAGGGTGCGGACCAGGTCGTAGCCCCCGCGTCCGACGAAGACGAGGGTCGCACCGAGGAAGACAAGGATCTGCGTGAGCGCCAGCCCCACCTCGCCGAGGAGGAGCTGAAGCGGAATCCCCACCACGAAGTAGAGGAGCACGACCACGGCGAACAGGAAGAGCACGCTCCGCGGCGTGGGAAGCCTCGGTGCGTGCGGCGGGGATGCGAGCGGCTCGGCGCCGGGGGTCGAAGGGAGGGGGGCTTCCATGGCGCCCGGAGGCTAACCCCGGTGGGGGGGAGCCACAAGCGGCGGGCTCGGGCCGCGGGGCAACCCCCGGGCGCCCTTCCGCGTCCAAGCTTACGGGAACACCCGCTTCGACCGTACCATGATGCAGCGACACCTCGCACCCTCCCGACCCCGAACGGGGCCTTCCAACCCAACTGGACCGGTCATCCGGATGACCGAACACCGACTCGTGGAACGCGCCGCCGAGGGCGACCCGCTGGCCGTGCGGGCGCTGTACGAGCGTCATGGCCCCAGGGTCTATGCCGTCGTCCGCCGCATGGCCGGCGACGACGACCTGGCGCAGGACTGGGCACAGGAAGCGTGGATCCGCGCCTTCCGGGCCCTGCCCTCGTTCCGTGGCGAGAGCCGCTTCTCGACCTGGATCCACCGGATCGCGGTGAACGCGGCGCTCCAGGCCCTCCGGAAGTCGGGAACCCGGGAGCGGCACGAGGAGGAACTCTCCGGCGACGTGGCCGTGGATCCGGGCACGCGCGACGTTCTGCTTGAAGACCGCCTGGAGGCGGCACTCGACCGGGTCCCGCCGGGGATGCGCAAGATCCTGATCCTGCACGACGTCGAGGGTTACACCCACGACGAGATCGGAGAGCTCCTGGGCGTCAGCCCGGGGACTTCGAAGTCGCAGCTCTTCAAGGGCCGCGCGAAGATGCGCGAGCTCCTGCGCGGCACCGACGCCGCCGACATGGATGGAGGAACCGAGGCATGGAGCATCTGACGACGGAGGCGCTGGCACGCCTCGTGGACGAGGTCCCGACCCCGGACGAGCGTGGGCACCTGAACCGGTGCCGGCGGTGCCGGGACGAGCTCGATGCGCTGCAGGCCCAGACGCTCGGGCTGTCGCACCTTCCAGACCTCCGGCCGCCACGGGGCGACTGGGAATCGCTCGAGGTGCGCCTGCGCGCCGAAGGCCTTGTCCTGAGCACGGACGGCGCGGGCGGGGGGGCGGCCCCCCGGCGACCTGCGACGCGGGCGCCCTGGGCCCAGGTGGCGGC
>JBJHBX010000275.1:0-4563 GCA_050485725.1 Gemmatimonadales bacterium
GGAAGGGTCCGGGAGGGGACGGGGGGTCTCACCACGCCGGGCCCGGCGGAGCTCGCGAACCGCTTCCGGGAGCTCGCCGACGAGGGCGTCCGCGAGGTGGTGCTCGAGGCGTCGTCGCACGCCCTGGACCAGCGACGCCTCGACGCGATCCGCTTCGACTGCGCCCTTTTCACGAACCTGACCCGGGATCACCTGGACTACCACGGGACGATGGAGGCCTACCTGGCCGCGAAGGGACGCCTCCTCACGCTTCTCTCGGAAGAAGCGGAGGTGGTGGTGAACGCCGGGGAGGCCGCCTGGGCCGGGCTCCCGCCGACGCAATCTCCCGTGCGCCCCGTCCGGATCGACGACGGTCCGGCCCACGCGCTTCCGTGGGCCGTGGCCCGCCGCCCCTCGCTTTCGGCCGCGGGGATCCGGCTGGGAGGGAGCGGGTCGGACTTCGTGCTCGCGGAAGAGGGGGATGCCAACGCGTGGCCGGTCCACCTTCCCCTCCTCGGCCGATTCAACGTGGAGAACGCGGTGATGGCTTCGGGCGGGGCCCGGGCTGCGGGGATCCCGCTCGAGGAGCTGGCCCGGGCGCTCCCGGCCGCGCCGGCACCGGCCGGGCGCATGGAGCTCACCGCCACCGACCCGGTTCCGGTGATCCTGGACTACGCCCACACACCGGACGCCCTGGCCCGGGCCCTGGAAACGCTGGCCCCCCTCTACCCGGGGCGACTGATCGTGGTCTTCGGCGCGGGCGGAGACCGGGATCGGACGAAGCGGCCGGAGATGGGGCGGGTGGCGGCGTCGGGCGCCGGGTGGGCCATCGCGACCTCGGACAACCCCAGGACCGAGGATCCGGACCGGATCCTGGACGAGGTGGTCGCGGGGATGCCACCGGGCGGGGCGTGGGAGCGGATCACGGACCGCCGCGAGGCCATCGCCCGGGCGCTCCGGATGGCCCGCCCCGGTGACGCCGTCCTGCTGGCAGGGAAGGGACACGAGACCTACCAGGTGGTGGGAACCGAGGTGCGCCCCTTCGACGAGCGGGTCGTGGTCCGGGAACTCCTCGCCGCTTCGGAGGGGCGATGAACGCCGCGGCGATCCCCACCGAGTTCCGATGGACCGTGGCGGCGGTCCGCGAGGCGCTCGGACTCTCGGCGGTGGCCAGTCCAGACGACCTGGACCACGTCTTCCACGCAATCTCGACCGACTCCCGCATCGTGGCCGACGGCGACCTCTTCGTGGCGCTCGAAGGGCCGAGCTTTGACGGGCACGACTTCGTGCTGGAGGCGGCGAACCGGGGGGCCGCCGGTGCGGTGGTCCGCCGGATCCCGGGCACGATCCACGAGGGCTTCCTCCTCTTCCCCGTGCCCGACACGCTGGCGGCGCTCGGAGCCCTGGCGCACCACAGACGGCTCCGCCTTCCGGCCCGGGTCGTGGCCGTGACCGGCTCGTCGGGGAAGACGACCACGAAGGAGATGCTCCGGGCGGCGCTCGCCGGTTCCATGCGGGTGCACGCCACCTCGGCGAACCTGAACAACCGCGTGGGGGTGCCCCTGACACTCCTCGGGGCCCCGGGAGATGCCGACGCCCTCGTCGTCGAGGTCGGGACGAGCGAACCCGGAGAAATCGCGGCGCTTCGCGCGGTGGTCCATCCGGACGTGGCCGTCATCACCACCGTCGGGGCCTCCCATGTCGAGGGGCTCGGCGGCATCGAGGGCGTCTTCCGCGAAAAGCTCTCGATGTTCGAGGCCCTCCCGGCCACCACCGTCCTCGTCACCGGCGACGAGCCGGCGGAGCTCGCGGAACGCGCCCGGGCCGCCGCCCCCGGCCACCCCCTGGTCGTGACCGGGCTCTCGGACCGGGCCGACCAGCGCTGGCGGGGTCGCAGGGTCGAAGTCGACCCCGATGGCCGGTGGAAGGTCGCGATCCCCGGCGGGAGCTTCGATGCACCCGTTCCCGGGATCCACGGGGCCCGCTGCGCGCTCCTGGCCCTGGCGGTGGCGGACCTGCTGGGGGTGGCGCCGGATGCGGCCCGGGCCGGGCTCGCCGAGACCCGGCTGCCGGGGCTCCGCTCCGAGATCCGCCGCCTCCCCGGGGGTGTGGTCCTGGCCGACTGCTACAACGCGAACCCCCAGTCCACCCGGGCAGCGCTGGCCTGGCTTGCCACGATCCCTTCGAAGGGACCGAGGATCGCAGTGCTCGGCAGCATGCTGGAACTCGGGGCCGACGCGCCGGAGCATCACCGGTCGATCGTGCACGAGCTCCGTGCCGGTGCCTTCGGAGGCCACGGGATCGACGTCGTGGTGGCGGTGGGTGACTTCGCGGAAGCCGCCGCCGACGCGCGCCGCGTCGCCGAGACCGAAACGCAGGCACCGCAGGGGGCGCCCCGGTTCCTCGCGGTGCGCGAGGTCCCGGAGGTGCCGGCCCGGCTCGTGCCACACCTGGCGCCCGGCGCCACCGTGCTCCTGAAGGGATCGCGGGGCATGGCGCTCGAGCGCCTGCTGCCGGTGCTCGAGGCGCACATGGGCGGTGCGCCGCCCGCGGGGCAGGGGGAGGGCGCCTGATGCTCTACCATTTCCTTCCCCAGTTCGCGGACGTCCACATCCTCTTCAACCTCTTCAACTACCTGACCTTCCGTTCGGCGGGGGCAGGCGCCACCGGCTTCCTGTGCGCCTTCCTCGCGGGGCCGTGGACGATCCGCCGCCTGCGCATGCTCCGGGTCGGACAGGTGGTCCGGACCGAGGGGCCGGAGAGCCACCTGGAGAAGGCCGGCACGCCGACCATGGGCGGCGTGCTGATCATTCTCGGCGCCACGGCAGCGACCCTTCTCTGGGCCGAGTTGACGAACTGGTACGTGGCGCTGACCCTGCTCGCGCTGGTCTGGATGGGGGCCATCGGCTTCATGGACGACTACCTGAAGGTCGTCCAGCACCGCTCCCGTGGACTCATTGCCCGGTACAAGATGACCGGGCAGCTCTCCTTCGGGCTCGCGCTCGGTCTCTTCCTGATCCTGGTCCCGATCCACCCGGTGCCCACCACCTGGACCATGGTGCCCTTCTTCGACGGCTGGGTCGCGGTCTTCCACCCCGCCGTCTACATCGTCTTCGTGTCGCTCGTGGTGTCGGGCACCTCGAATGCGGTGAACCTGACCGACGGACTCGACGGCCTCGCGGGCGGCCTCGGCGCCATCGCCTTCCTCACCTTCGGCGTGCTCGCGTACCTGATCGGCAGGGTCGACACCTCGGCCTACCTCGGCATCCTCTACCTGCCCGGTGCCGGGGAGCTCGCGGTCTTCGCGGCGGCCCTCGCCGGCGGGATCGTCGGGTTCCTCTGGTACAACGCCCACCCCGCCGAGGTCTTCATGGGAGACACCGGTTCCCTCGCGCTGGGCGGAGCGCTCGCGGTCATGGCCATCCTGCTCAAGGCGGAGTTCTTCCTGCTCATCGTCGGTGGTGTCTTCGTGGCCGAAGCGCTGTCGGTCATGCTCCAGGTGAGCTGGTTCAAGGTCACGAAGCGTACCCGCGGCGAGGGCGCCCGCCTCTTCCGCATGGCCCCCCTCCACCACCACTACGAGCAGGTCTGGGCCGAGCGGAAGCGCGTGCGCGGGAGTGACATCGAGCAGACGGTGGTCGTGCGGTTCTGGATCCTCGGGATCCTCTGCGCGCTGGTCGCCTTCAGTACTCTCAAGATCCGCTGAGCCCGGGAGTGATTCCGCGATGCGAAGCGGCGTGTCGATCATCGGCCTGGGGGCCAGCGGATTCGCCGCGGCCCGGCTGGCCCTCCAACAGGGAGAAGACGTCCATGTCTCGGATCTCCGCACCGACGCCACGGCTCGCGCTCATGCCGACGAACTGGTCGAGCTGGGAGCCCGTGTCGACCTGGGCCACCACGACGTGGCCCGGATCGCGACGGCCGGCACCGTCATCGTCTCGCCCGGCATCCCTCCGGACGCTCCGGTGCTCCGGGAGCTCCGTGCGCGCGGCGTCCGCTGGATCGCAGAACCCGAGTACGCCGTACGGTTCCTCACGGGTACACTGATCGCCGTGACGGGGACGAACGGGAAGACGACGACCACCCTCCTCGCCGCGCACCTCATGCGGGCGGGAGGCGTCGATGCGGAGGCGGCGGGGAACGTGGGGGGCGGGCTCGCCCCCGCGGCCTCCGAGCTCGCCCTTCGGCCCATGCCGCCGGCCTGCGGCGTCCTCGAGATGAGTTCCTTCCAGCTCGCCGACACCGAGGCCTTCGCCCCCGACATCGGGATCCTCACGGCGCTGGCCCCGGACCACCTGGACCGCTATCCCGACGTGGCGAGCTACTACGCCGACAAGGCCCGGCTCTTCCGGAACGCCACCGACAAGAGCCGCTGGATCCTGAACGGCGAGAGCCCCGAGGTCCGGGATCTCCCGGGTGATGCGCCGGGTGTCCGCCTCCTCTACGCGGTGGATCGCGATGCGGTGTCGGAGCCGCCGCGACCGGGCGAGGCCCCCGTGGCGGCGTGGGTCGAATCCGGCATGCTGACGCTTCAGCTCCCCAAGGCGGCGGGAGGGAGTGACGCACCCGAGGCGCTCGTTCCCA
>JBJHBX010000276.1:0-4561 GCA_050485725.1 Gemmatimonadales bacterium
GTTGCGGGTGTCTCGGTGAATGGGGGGGATGTCGGACACCGGAGCCCGGGGAAGGTGCCGGGGCCGCTGCCGAACGAGGTGTTTGCGGTTGCCGGGAGCCGGCGCGCAGATTGGGCTTCGACCGCGGCGCGCAACCGGTGCGCGGCGTCCCCGGCAACCCAGGCCCCGAACGCCATGATTCGCCAGCCCCTGCGCGGACCGACCGCGTCCCGCCTTCCGCTCCACCGCACCGCGCTCCTTGCCGCCGCCGCATCGCTGGCCCTCGCGGTTCCGGCCCTGGCTGCGCCGGGCGGCGGCCCCTCCCATGGACCCGCCCCGGCTGCCGGCCCGGCGCCCGATACCACCCTGGCCGCCCTCGACGCGATCTTCGCATCCTGGAACAGCACCTCGAGCCCCGGCTGCGCGGTGGGGGTGGACCGCCCCGCCTCGCCCGAGCCCCTGCTGCGCTCCTGGGGCATGGCCGAGCTCGAGCACGGGATCGCGAACAGCCCGGGCACGATCTTCGAGGCCGGTTCCGTGTCGAAGCAGTTCACGGCGGCGGCCGTCGTGCTCCTTGAGCTCGATGGGGTGCTCTCGCTCGACGACGACGTGCGGCGCTGGATCCCGGAACTCCCGGACTACGGGGCCAGCTACGGCGCGCCGGTCACGCTGCGGCAGATGATCAACCACACCGCGGGGCTCAGGGACTGGGGTTCGGTGGCGGCGATCGGCGGATGGGGCCGGAGCGAGCGGACCCACGATCACGACCACGTGCTCGAGATCGCGGCGCGGCAGCGGGCGCTGAACTACCCGCCGGGCGAGGCCTACTCCTACTCGAACACCGGCTACAACCTGCTCGCGGTGGTGGTCGAGCGGGCCTCGGGAGCCTCGTTTGCGGCGTTTTCGCAGGCGCGGATCTTCGAGCCGCTGGGGCTTGCGGACACGCAGTGGCGGGATGACTACCGGCGCATCGTGCAGGGGCGGAGCGGGGCATACCAGTGGCGCGGGGGCGGGTGGGCCATTGACCGTCCGATCGAGCATGTCCATGGCAACGGGGGACTTCTGACCACCGTCGAGGACCTGCTGCGCTGGAACCGGGCGCTGGAGGCGGCACTGCGGGGCGAGGCCGCGGGTGCGCCGCTCGGTGGGGAGCCCTTCATGCGGCGGATGCTGGAGCAGGGGATCCTCACCGACGGATCGACGATCACCTACGCCGGCGGGCTCGTGGTGGATCGCCTCGACGGGCGGCCCTCGGTGACCCACACCGGGGCGACCTCGGGGTACCGGGCGTACCTGGGGCACTTTCCCGAGGATGCGCTCTCGGTGGCGATCCTCTGCAACGCGGGGAATGCGAACCCCGGGCAGCTCGGGAGCGCGGTGGCGCGGCTCTTCCTGGCTCCGAGGGATGCGGAGGTGGCGGGGGATGCGACGGCGGCGGCCGGGGATGCGGGGGCGACGGCCCAGGCAGCCGGGGCCGAGGCCCGGGCCGGAACCGAGCCCGAGCTCGTGCGGCCGAACCCGGTGCCGCGTGGGGCGCCCGCGGATTACGTGGGCACCTACGAGAGCGACGAGGCCGATGCGCGCTGGCGGATCGAGGTCGAGGGTGACGAGGTGATCCTGATCCGACGGCCCGGGGTGCGGACGCCGCTCCGGCCGGTGGGCGAGGGCGACGAATTCCAGGCGGGGGTCGGGACGATCCGCTTCCACCGCGATGCCGAGGGGCGCGTGATCGAGCTCGGCGTGAGCCAGGCGCGGGTCTGGGACCTGCGCTTCGCGCGGGTGGAGGGGTTCGAGTAGCGCCTCAGGGGGCGCGGCGCTTTTCCCGGAAGAACCGCCAGGCCTCTTCGGCCGCCAGGATCACGTCGGTGGGCGGGCCGCCGAGGGCCTGCTGGACCGGGCCCACCGCGTCGCCGGGCCACGCGTGCCCGGGGCCGTGGAGGCGCCAGTGTTCGACGGGTGCCCCGGAGTCGCAGTTGGACCACCGGAGGAGCTCGGCGCGGTGTCCGGCCCCGAGGGTCCCGGGCGCGCCTTCGCGGGCTTCGACCAGGGTGGGGTCGCCCGGGCATCCGTTCCGGTCGAGCCACTCGCCGAGGACGGCGCTCACGGGGGGATGCTGGATGCGATGCTCGGTGCCTGGGAAGGGAGGGCCGAGCCCCCCCAGGTACAGGGCCCGCGGGTCGTCGACGCTGTGGATGTGGAGCAGGGGGACCGGGGCGCGGAGGGGGATGTCCTCGACCCGTCGGGCGCCTCCGACGGTGGCGATGGCCGCGAAACGCTGCGGGATCTCGGTGGCCAGGCGGAAGGTGATCATGGCGCCGTTCGAGTGGCCGGTGGCGTAGACCCGATCGGTTGCCACGGGGGCCCGGGAAGCCAGGTCGTCGAGAAGGGCCTCGACGAAGGCGACGTCGTCGGCGCCGATCTCGGCCGCGCGGCCGCAGCAGAAGCCGGCGTTCCAGGTGGCGGCAGCCAGGGGAAGGCCGGCCGCGATCCCCGTGCCCTGGGGGTGCACCAGGATGAACCCCTCGACCGCTGCCAACGCCAGGAGGCCGTTCGAGCCCCGGAACTGGGCCGCGTGGCCGCCTCCGCCATGAAAGGCGAGCACCACCGGCAGTGGGTGCCCCGCGCGGGCCGCCTCGGGAAGGTCGACCAGGTATGCGCGCTCCTCCCCTTCGACGACGAGGGTGATCTCGTGCGAGCCGGGGTCGAGGGATCCCGGGGGCGTCGGGATGGGGCCGAGGGACTCGCCGCCACAGGCCGCGGCCCAGACGAGGACCAGGGCGAGGGCGAGGGGCGCGACGAGCCGCGGTCGCCTCGCGCCGCCCTTGAGGATGGCGGCCCGAAGATGGCTGGGGGCGGTCGGGTTCATGCCTCTCCTACTCGGGAGGGGCGGGGTGGGTGCCGGGGGGCTCGAGGTCTGCCGGCGTGCCCGTCGCTCCCTCGACGATGATGCGAAGGTTCTCCTCCATGAGGGTCCGCGCGGGTTCGAGCCTGCGCTCGTCGTCGAGGCGCGGGAGGTGCCAGCGGCCGTCGTAGTGGGCGCGGCCCTTCCGATCGCGGAAGAGGAGGCGCTCGCCGGGGAGCACCTCCATGCGCCACCCCCCCTCGTGGAGGAGGCGGTGGTGATGCCGGCAGAGGAGCACGCAGTTCTCGAGCGAGGTGGCGCCCCCGTCGGCCCAGTGCCGCACGTGATGCGCCTCGGTGTAGCGGAGCCCGCACCCGGGAAAGCGGCACCCGCGGTCCCGGGCCTCGAGGGCGCGGCGGAGGGCGGGGTTCACGACGCGGCGGCGTTCCCCGAGCTCGGCCAGCCGCCCCTCGGCATCGAGGAAGAGGGGGACCACCGCGGCATCGCAGCTGATCCGCCTCGACGTTTCAGCTGAAACGCGCACCCCGTCGTCCAGGTGCGAGCACCCCGCGCCGCAGGTGGGGTCGCCCTGCCGGAGCGCGTCGAGCTCCACGTGCAGCATGACCTGGTAGCGGCCGGCGCGCGTGCCGGAGAGGGGGGCGACGGCCCCGGCCCGCGGCTCCGCGCTCGCCGCGTCGGTTTCCTCCGGCGCCGCGCCCTCCTGCGCCGCGCCCTCCCCGCCCGCCTTCCGCGCCCCGAAGCCCGCGCCGAGCGCCACCTCGGCCAGGAGCGCCACCGCGTCCGCGCGCCGCCTGGCCGCGGTCGCCTCCGCCTCGCGCCGGAGCCGTGCGTCCGAGCGCCGATCGCCCGCAAGCCGTGCCCCCGGCGGGAGCTGGACCCTGGCCTCGTGCGCCTGCCCGTGGGTCTCCTCGCGGAAGAGCACGTCACCCGCCGCCTCGATGGCGCGCATCAGGAGCGCTCCCTGCTCCGGGGTGAGCCACCCCCGCACCCGGTACATGCCGTCCAGCTCCGGCACCACCGAGAAGCAGCGCATCCGCTGCCGCTCCTCCTCGCGCGCCACCGCGTCGGCTGCGCTCCGCATCCGCCACCCGCGCACGAGCCGCTCGATCTGCGCGGTGGTCATGCCGCTCGTGGCTTCGAGCAGCTCGCCCTCGTCCTCGGGCGTCGCCACCCGCGTCAGGGCCCGCGCCTGCGAGAAGCTGATGCGCCCCAGGCCGAGCCACGCGCTCGTCTCGGGGAGCTCTTCGAGTGCCCGCGCCACCCGCACCTTCTCGCGGGCCGTGCCCAGGTCCAGCCCACCGCGGGCCGCGAGCCAGTGCGCGCACGACGAATGCCCGCCCAGCTCCCAGCCGCGACGCCGGTCGAACTCCGCCACCATCTCGAGGAGCCGGTGTCCCGCCACCTCGATGTGCGTCGCGAGCACCAGGATCCGCTCCTCCAGCGCCTCGATCGTGTCGGGGTCGTCGAAGGGGTCGGGGTAGGGGCAAGGTGCGGGTGCCAGCGCCGCGGACGGGCCGGCCCCGGGCCCCGACCCGGCCCCCCGCGCGCCGCGATCTCCTTTCCCCCGTGCCGGCTCCGCCTCGGGCCGGAGCATCGTGGCCCGCACCCGCTCGAAGACCGGCGCCTCGCTGCGCGGCGCCGCGCTCCTCCTCGCCTCCGCGCCCGCCCCCTCGACCTCCGCGAATCCCAGCATCCCCCCCTCCCCCCGTTCGTGGTGTG
>JBJHBX010000277.1:0-4557 GCA_050485725.1 Gemmatimonadales bacterium
GTCCTGGGGTGCGCCCCCCGGGAGCAGGATCCGGGTCTGGGCGGTGGCCGCCGACCGCGGCGAGGGGCCGGGAGAGGGTCGCTCGGAGGTGCTTGAATACCGTCTCCCGGGTCCTTCCGGCCTGCGGCGCGAGGCCCGGGAGCAGGTGGAGCGTGCTGCGGAGGCGGTGGCCCGGATGGCCGACGACGCCCTCGATGCCGAGCGGCGGGTGTCGGAGCTGCGCCGGGACGAGGTGGCTCGAGCCGGCGGTGGCTCGGACGGGAGCTCCGGGGCGGGCGCCACCACGCAGGGTTCGGAGGATTCCGGGACCCGTGGCGCGGAGGGCCTCCTGGAGGCGCTTCGAGCGGAAATGGGAATCCTGGAAGAACTCGAGGCCCTGCGCGAGGCACTGGCACGGGGGGGGGATGCGCTGGGGCGCGGGGCCGGCGAGGACGAACTCCGGCAGCTCCTCGACGCCGTGGACCGGGCCTTCGAGGCCGCTCGGGGGGGGCAGGAACGGCGGGAGGGGGAGGGCGGGGCGCCCGGAGCCGCGGTGGAGCGCCTGGAGGCGGGGCTCGAGGGCAGCACGCAGCTCTCGGCCGGGGAAGTGGCCCGCATGATGGCCGAGGCTGCGGAGCGCGGCGAAGGGCTCCGGGAGCGGCTGGAGGCGCTCCGGGAGGAGCTGAAGGAGGCGGCCTTCCGGACCGGGCTGTCGGGACTCCGGGACGAGACGGCACAGCTCGCCGCGGAGCAGGGTGCACTCGCGGAGGAGCGGGCCGCCCGGTCGGGTGCCGATCCCGGGTCGGCCCTCGACGAGGCCCAGGAAACGCTTGCCCGACGGGCTTCCGAGGCCGCCTCGGCCCTCGAGCGGCTCCGGGCCGGGGCCCCGGATGGGGTCACCGGCTCGGCGCAGATCATGGAGGCACTCGACCAGGCATCGCAGGCGCTGGCGGAAGCCGGTGCCCGCATGGAGACGGCGGCCGCGGCGGGGTCGGACGGGGCGGGGCGTCGCGGTGATCCAGTGGATGCTCCGACCGACGACCCGAAGGCCGAGGCCGCGAAGGAGGCGGCGGAGGCTGCCGAGGCGGCAAGGGAGGCGATGGAGGCGGTGGAGGCCGCCCGAGCCGAAGCCCGGGCCGAGGCCTTCCGCGAGGCACTCACGGAGATCGCCCAGCACGCGCTCTCGCTCGGCGGCTCCGCGGACGCCCTGGCCGGAACCGAAGCCGGTCCGGCGGGAGGGGCCGCGCTCAGGGAGGGGATCGTGATGCTGGCCCGGATCCTGGGAGGCGCATCGCCGATCCTCGGCGAGGCCGCCCGGGAGCTCTCCGGGCTGGCCGGAGAGGCACTCGAGGCATCGGAGGCCGCCCTCCGCGCCTCGAACCAGGGGCGGGACCCGTCCGGTGGGCTCGCCGCGACCCGGGCCGCACTCCACCGGGTTGCCCTCGCGGCCCTCGACGCGGGGTCGCGGGGGCCGGACGGCGGCGCCGACGGCACAGACGGCGGGGCCGAGGCACTTGCGGAAGCCCTCCAGGGGCTGGCAGAGGAACAGGAAGCCCTGAACCGGGACGCCGCCGGAGGCGGAGAGGCGGCGGGCGGGCAGAACCCGGTGCCCGGCGCCCAGGTGGCGGGTGAGGAGCTGGCGAGCCGCCAGGAGGCGGTGGCGGCCGGCCTCGGAGAGCTTTCCCGGCTTCCCGGGGGCGAGCGGATGCCCGGCGCCCTCGAGGAGCTGGCCCGCGAGGCCGACGAGATCGCCCGGGCCCTCGAAGGGCTCGGGGACGCCGCGCGGATCCCCGCGGAAACGCTCGACCGCCAGTCCCGTCTCCTCGAACGGATGCTCGACGCCGGCCGGAGCCTCGAGCGCGACGGGCCCACCGAGGAACGAAGGGGACGGCCCGGTTCCCAGTTCGTCGAGCGCCCCTTCATTCCAGCCCTGCCGGAAGGCCTGCTGAGGGAGGCCGCCGTTCCCTTTCCCACGGCCGAGGAACTGGCCGAACTCACGCCCCGGGAGCGCAGGCTCGTCGTGGAGTACTTCCAGCGCATCCGGCGGGAGGGTCCGCCATGAGCAGGGGGCCCTCCCCGGGCGCCCGCTGGCTGCCCGGCCTTGCGCTCGCCTTCGCACTTCCCATGGCGCCGGTGGTCCACCCCGCCGCGGGAGGCGGCGCGCTGCTGGCGCAGGCGATCGACCTCTCCGCCGTGAGACCCGTCATCGAGCGCCTCGGTGAACCGGAGCGGGCCCTTGAAGCAAGGTCCGAACTCCTTCGCTGGCTCTCGACGGTCGAGCCGGAGCGCGCAGGACTCTGGCTCAGGCTCGGGTCACTCCTGGAACGGGTTCCCGAAGAGACGGGTGCCGTCGTGGCCGGCCATCTTCTCGAGGCGGAAGGGCGGAGCCGGGCGGACACCGCGGGCCGGAGGGGAGGGGCAGAGGCGGTGGCCGCCCTCGCGCTCGAAGGGTCGGGGCCGTCGGTCCCGGCGCTCCTCGGGTTCGCCGCCCACCTCGCCGCGGAGGTCGACGTTTCGATGGCCCTGGAGCTCCGCCTGCGGCTCCTGGAGGACTGGCCGGACGACCTCCATGCCCCGGAGGCGGCCATCGAGGCGGCAAGGGTTCTCCCGGCCGCGGAGGCACTCCCGGTCCTCGATGCCATGGTGGTCCGCTTCCCTGAACATCCCCTCGCGCCGGAGGCGCGCCGGATCCGCGAACGTGCGCTCCGGGGAGAAGGGGGACGATGAGTCACCCGCGAAGGACCCGGGACGGGAGCAGGATCCTGGCGGCGGCGGCCGGATTCCTGGTCCTCGGCCTCTCGGCCGGACCCCTCGCCGCCCAGCACCTCCTGGTGCCGATGGACCGGGGGCAGCCGAATCACCTGAGGGCCTACGGGCTGACCTACACGGTTCTTGACCGGGGCGGTGAAGCGGAGTGGCTCCTGAACCATCGCGACGGGGCCTTCCTCCTTCCGGACCGGAGCTGGGTCCGGGACGAGGCCGCGCGGCTGGGGGTGCGGGTCGAGTCGGTGGATGGCGCCGCGGTGGCCCGGATCCGCCAGTCGATGGCCTCGGGTGACGGCGATGCGGTGCTCCTCGAATCCGCCCCTCGCATTGCCGTGTATTCGCCCCCGAGCACTCCCCCGTGGGCCGATGCGGTGACGATGGTGCTCGAGTATGCCGGCATCCCGTACGAGCGAATCTGGGATGCCGAGGTGCTGAGTGGGCGTCTCGAGGATTTCGACTGGCTCCACCTGCACCACGAGGACTTCACCGGGCAGTACTCGAAGTTCTTCCTCACCTTCGCGGCGACGCCGTGGATGCGGGAGGAGATCGCGCGGAACGACGAGATGGCGGCACGTTTCGGGTTTTCCGACGTCCCGACGCTCAAGCGCGCCGTGGCCGAAGAGATCCGGGGCTTCGTGGTGCAGGGGGGATTCCTCTTCGCGATGTGTTCCGCCACCGAGACCCTCGACCTGGCCCTCGCGAGCCACGCCACCGAAATCAGCGCGAGCTACGCCAACGGGCGCCCTCCCGATCCGGACGCTGCGGAGCGCATGGACTGGGGGCGGGCGCTTGCCTTCCAGGGGGCAGCGCTCGAGCTGTCGGGCTCCGTCAGCGCTTTCTCCGACATCGACACCCACCAGGTGAACACGCCGCGAAGGGCGTCGCTGGGCTCCTTCGCCCTCCTCAGGTTCAGCGCGCGCCTGGACCCCATCGCGGCCATGCTCGTGCAGAACCACGAGTCGGTGATTCCGGACTTCTACGGCCTGACGACGGCCTTCCGCGAGGATCGGCTGAAGCCGGGTGCCACGGTCCTGGCCCGTGAGGGCGCGCGCGTCAAGTACGTGCACGGGACCGCCGGCGAAGGAACCTGGACCTTCTTCGGGGGCCACGATCCCGAGGACCCGGAGCACCAGGTCGGCGACGCCCCGACGAACCTTTCGCTGCACCCGAACTCTCCCGGCTACCGGCTGATCCTGAACAACATCCTCTTTCCGGCGGCTCGCCCCCGGCCCCTCCGGACGTGAGCCCGCCCGGAAGCCCCGACGCCGCGCCCTCGCCCCTCCCGCTCCGCCTCGACCCCGCGGCGGCGGCCCGGATCCGCGACGAGATCGCCCGGGCCGGTGGCCGCGAAGTGTGCTTCCTGGCCCGGGTCACCGAGGCCCGAAGTGTCGTGGAGCCGCGTGCCGTGGCGCGGGGGAACCACCACGCGGTGCTCGCCGCCGCCCGCGACGCCACGGCGGGCGAGGTGCTGATCCACAACCATCCCTCCGGTGTCCTCGCGCCCTCCGAGGCGGACCTGGCGCTTGCCGCGCGGGTCTACGAGGACGGGCTCGGCACTGCGATCACCGACAACGAGGCCCGCTCTCTCTACGTGGTGGTGGAGCCTCCGGCACCCCGGACCCGCCACGCCCTGGACCCGGACGAGGTCGACGCGCTCCTGGCGCCGGGAGGCCCGCTGTCGGACACGCACGGGAGCTACGAGGACCGTCCGGGGCAGCGCGACATGGCCCGGCGGCTCGTCGAGCGGTACAACGAGGGGGGGGTCGCCGTGGTCGAGGCCGGGACCGGGACCGGCAAGTCGATCGCGTACCT
>JBJHBX010000278.1:0-4540 GCA_050485725.1 Gemmatimonadales bacterium
TGTCACGATCCGGATTCAGGGGCGAGGCCCGGAGTGGACGCCGCTGGACTTCGGGAATAGATTTCAAGTCTATTCCCGAGGAGGCCTTCGGTCTACCTTCGGGGGCAGTCCGGGGGGAAGCCCCCCCGCGCGCGACCACCTCAACAGCCTGGACGGTCCGGGACATGCTGACGAAAGCCCAACTCGAACATCTCGAAAAGCGCCTCCTCGAGGAACGGGCCAGGGCCCTCCGCGCCCTCGGGCTTTTCGACCAGATGACGAAGGCCGACCGGGAAGCGGGCGACACCGACTTCTCGGCCTATACCGATCACATGGCCGACCAGGGGACCGAGGCCATGGAGCGGGAGAAGGCGGCCCTCTTCGCCACCAAGGAAGGGCGCTACCTGTACCGGATCGAGGAGGCGCTCCGACGGCTCTACAACGACCCGGACAACTTCGGTCTGTGCCACGGCACCGGAAAGCCGATCGCCTTCGAACGCCTCGACGCCCTCCCCCACGCCCGCTACTCGATCGAGTACAAGAAGAAGCTCGAGGCCGAGGGGGAGTGATCCGGGAAGCATCCGGCCCGGCCCACGAGGAAGCGACGGGCCCGGGGAGCGCCGCACGATGCCGCGCCCCCGGGCCCGTTTTCCGTTCCCCGGCTCGGGGTTCCGCCAGCCCGGCCGGCTGCGGCCTCCCGGCGGACCCCCGGGATCAGCTCGCCTCTTCGAGCGCCGCCGCCTCTTCCTCTTCCTCGCCGTTGTTGCGGAAGAGCGGGCTCGCCTCGCGCCAGAGTGCCTCGACCTCGTCGCGGATCTCGCGGATCCTGCCCTCCACCTCCTGGTCCTGCAGGTGGTACCGGGCGGCGCTGAGGGCGCGGTAGGCCCGCCAGAGCGCGGACGAGGCCGGCGTCTGTTCGTGGCTCCGGCGCTTCTCGCCGCGCACGCGGGCGAGGACCCAGTCCGTCATTTCCTCGTCGAGGAGCATGACTTCGCCCTCGGACTTGGATTCGGAAATCACGAACTTCTGGAGCTTCTTCTTGAAGCTCTTGGGCACGCCGGCCACCACGTAAATCGAAAGATCGTCTCTCTGTAGCATCTCCGAAGCCATTCGACCTCCGGTCGGTTCCGTGTTCCAGGGACGCCCGATTGGGTCCCGTCGTGTTCGTGTCCGGCGCGTCAGCCGGTCTTCGTGCTCGTGTCCGGCACGTCAGCCGGTCTTCCTGAGCGCATCGAGCAGGTCGTCTTCGAGGAGCTCGGCCTGCCACCGCCGGATGCCGGACGTGGCCCGGAGCTCCTGCGCCGAGGACGGGGGGGTGTCCGAGAGCGCCTGGATGGCCCAGTTCGGAAGGAGGGTGCCCCGGTCGATCCCCAGGGCCACCGCATGCCGGTTCCGGACCTCCTTGAGCGCCTGGAAGCGTGCTTCCACCTCGGGTACGGGGCGACCCCGGCCGTTCCCCCTCGGGGGGCGCGGGTAGGGCGCGAGCCCGTCCTCGGGTCGTTCCTCGATCCGGGCCAGCGCATCGATGAGCGGACCGCCCTCGGCACGGGCCAGGCCGCCGTTCATCCCCTGGATGTCGGCGAGCGCCTCGACGGATCGAGGCGCCCGGCGCGCCACCTCCAGGAGGACCGCATCCGACGCCACCCGGAAGAGGGCCTTGTCCCGGTCCCGGGCGATCCCGTCGCGCCAGCGGAGCGCGGCGCGCAGGCGCTCCACCTCGCGCGGTGCCAGGTCACGCGCCCCCTTCACCCGCACCACGGGGTCCTCCCCCTCGGCCGGGCCCTCCCACCGGATCTTCTCCAGCTCGCGGAACTCCTCTTCCGCCCAGGCGAGCCTTCCGGCCTCTCCGAGGCGGTCCCTCAGGAGCTCCGCCAGCCCCTGCAGGTGAAGGGTGTCGTGGGCCGCGTAGGTCATCATCCCCTCGCTGAGGGGGCGCTCGGCCCAGTCCGCGCGCTGGTACTTCTTCGAGAGCTTCACCCCGAAGTACTTCTCGAGGAGCGCGGAAAGGCCGATTCCCGACTCCCCCAGGAGCGAGGCCGCGATCTGCGTGTCGAAGAGCCCGGAGAGCCTCAGGTCGAGGTCGCGGTCCAGGAGGCGGATGTCGTAGTCCGCCCCGTGCATCAGCACCTCTACGCCCGGGTCCTCGACCAGGGGGCGCAGGACCTCCCGCGGATCGAGGGCCAGCGGATCGATCAGGAAGGTCAGGTCGCCGGCGGTGAGCTGGATCAGGGAGAGCCGGTCGGAATAGCGGTGGAAACCCGCCGCCTCGCAGTCGAGGGCGACATTCCGGAGGCCGGCCGTCAGGGTGCGGGCCTCGTCGAGGGCGTCGTCCCGGTCGATGAGTCGGATGTCCATTCGCTCGCTGTCGTCCCCTCCACATGTCCGCTTCGAGAGCCTGCTGGAGCGGTCCGCACGGGGTGCGCGAACCGGACTCCCTCTTACGCCCGAAATGCCTGAAAGTTCCAGCATTTTTGCGCCCCGGGGCCCCGTCGCCCGGCGGGCGTCGCCCCTGCCGGTCACGGAGTCGTCAACGCGTGGGCAAACGCCTTGCCCCCGGATCGCGCCTCGGACAACTTCAGGCGACCCTTCCCACGCTCCCGACACCGGATCCACCATGCTCCGCACGAAGATCGTCTGCACCATCGGCCCCGCCACCTCGGACCCGGCCATGATCGACGCACTGGTCCGCACGGGAATGGACGTGGCGCGGCTCAACATGTCGCACGGTGAGCGCGAGATGCATCGTGCGATTCTCCGCGCCGTGCGTGCGTCCGGGAAGGAGGCCGGGCGGAAGGTGGGGATCCTGGTCGACCTGCAGGGCCCGAAGATCCGGGTCGGCCGGCTCGCGGAGCCGGTGCAGCTCGTGCCCGGCACCTCGGTGACCTTCGCGCCCGAGGGCTCCGAGGCTCCCGGCGAGCTTCCCTCCACCTACAAGGCCCTCGCGCGCGATGTCGGCGAAGGGGACCAGGTCCTTCTCGACGACGGCCTGCTGGAACTCGTCTGCACCGGGACCGACGGGGACCGGGCCCACTTCGAGGTGATCCGCGGCGGCCTGCTCCGGAGCAACAAGGGGATCAACATTCCGAGCGGCACGATCTCGGCGGCGAGCCTGACCCCGAAGGACCTGGAGGACCTGGACTTCGCCATGGCCGAGGAAGCCGACTTCGTCGGGCTCTCCTTCGTGCGCGCCGCCTCGGACGTGGCCGAGCTGAAGGACCGGATCCGGGGCAGGTCGCTGGTCGTGGCCAAGATCGAGATGGCCCGCGCCATGGGACAGATCGAGCAGGTTCTCGAGACCGCCGACCTGGCCATGGTGGCCCGGGGAGACCTGGGGGTCGAGCTCCCCTTCGAACAGGTACCCCTGGCCCAGAAGCGGATCATCCAGCTCGCGAACTTCCGGGCCCGCCCGGTCATCACCGCCACGCAGATGCTGGAGTCCATGATCGAGAACCCCCGGCCCACGCGGGCCGAGGCGTCGGACGTGGCGAACGCGGTCCTCGACGGCACCGACGCGGTGATGCTCTCGGGCGAGACCGCCGTGGGGAAGTTCCCGCTCCAGGCGGTGGAGGCCCTCGTGCGCATCATCCGCGAGATCGAATCGTCCGGCAACCTCGAGGCGGGTCCCCGCTACCTGGCGGGCGAGGACCATGCGCTCAGGGCCGGCGCCACCGCCCGCGAGCACGCGGTGGCCGCCGCCACCGTCGATGCGGCCCGGAACCTCGATGCCGCCGGGGTCCTCGTGATCACCCGCTCCGGCTTCTCGGCCCGCCTCGTGGCATCGCACCGGCCCCCGGTGCCGATCTTCGCGGTGACCACCGATCCCGCCACGCTGGGGCAGCTGGCGGCGGTCTGGGGGGTGCGCCCCGTGCTCGCCCAGGGGATCGACATCAGCTACGAGGCGCTCACCGAGTTCGGGAAGGCGGTGATGCGCGACGCAGGGGTGGGCGAACCCGACGACGCCATCGTCGTCACCGCCGGCTTCCCCTTTCACCAGTCCGGGACCACGAATACCATGCGCATCGAGTCGCTGTGAGCCGGGGGGCGCCCCTCGAGCTGACCTTCCTCGGGACCGGCACCTCGTTCGGTGTCCCGGTGGTGGGATGCCCCTGTGCCGTCTGCACCTCGAACGACGCCCGGAACCGCCGGACCCGACACGCCGCCTTCCTCCGCCTGCCGAGCGGCCGGTCCCTCCTCGTGGACACGCCACCGGAGCTCCGGCTCCAGCTCGTGCGCGCGGGGATCTCGACCGTGGACGCCGTCTGGTACACCCACGCCCACGCCGATCACGTGCACGGGATCGACGACCTCCGCATCGTCTCGCTCCGGGAAGGGCGAAGCGTTCCGGTCTACCTGCCCCTCGACATCCGGGACCAGATCGTCCGCCGGTTCGACTACATCTTCGACCGCTCGACGCATGCCGACGCGGGCACGTCCCCCCCGCAGCTCGAGCTCCACGCGGTGGATCCCGCGCTCCCCGTCGAGCTCCTCGGAGAGACCTTCCACCCGCTCCGGGTACCCCACGGCTCCGTGCATCCCCTGGGGTTCCGGGTCGGTGACCTGG